>JBCCRG010000199.1:0-6823 GCA_039208155.1 Bacteroidota bacterium
CAGCAGTTCGTCGTCGCCGCTCGTGAGGTGGTCGATGCCCGCGAAGCCGCCGAGCGCGTCGAACACGTCGCGGCGGTAGGCCACGTTGGCGCCGTTGCAGAGCGTGGGCCGCCCCGCGCCGATAGCGCCCGCCCCGACGGCCACGAGGCCGAGGAACTCCAGCGCCTGGATCTGGAGCAGCGCCGGACGGTGGACTGTGTAGAGCACCGGCCCCGAGACGAGCGCCACGCCGGGCTCGGCATCCGAGAGAGGATCGGCCTGGGTCTCCACCTGTCCGAACGGCTGCATCATCGTCCGGAGCCACGTCGGCGGCACGGCGCAGTCAGCGTCCGTCGTCAGGATCACGTCGCCGCGCGCGTGGGCGATGCCCTTTTCAATCGCGCGTTTCTTGTGCGCCCGCTTGCGCTCCAGGTTCTCCGGCATCTGCAAGAGTCGCAGCCGTAGCGAGTCCGGCGCTGCCGCCTGGTCGGATTCCTCATCCTCGAACCCGGCGAACACTGGCACCTCGTGCAGCGCGTCGACCCCCTTGACTTCATCGATGCGAGCGAGGACGATCTCCGGTGTGGCGTCGTCCGAGAGGTCGTCCACCACGATTAGCTCGAAGCGGTCAGCCGGGTAGTCGTTCGCGAGGATGCCATCAATGCACGACCCGATGCAGTCGGCCTCGTCGCGGGCAGGGACGATCACGCTGACGAACGGCAGGTCCTCCCCTGAGACGGGCGGCGTCGGGGTGCGGAGCACGCGCCGGTAGCCTACCGCGAACGCGCCGAGGAGCAGCGCATAGATCGCCGCCAGCCCGAGCAGCACCGCGCCTATGCTCGCCACGAGCCCCATCGCCACGACCCCTATCGCTACGAGAGGTGCGGTCACGACGCCTGCGGGGTTGGTTCAGCCGTCGAAACGGGCACGTCGCTACTGTCCGCGCGCAGCCGCATCCGCAGCACGAGCGGGAGCCCGACCAGCGCCGGGAGCAGCAGGTTGAACACGAACAGCCCGAGTGCGCCGTTGAAGGCCGCGGCCTGCGTCACGCCGAGGAAGCCGAAGAAGTAGATCGACGCGCTCTCCCGGATGCCGAGGTCGGCCAGCGTGAACGACGGGATCGCGCTCTTGGCGAAGAAGACGAGCGCCACGGCGATGTAGCCGTAGAAGAGCGGCGTCGCGGGGTCGAAGGCGCGGACGAGGAGCACAAACTGCGTCGAGAAGACGCCGTAGCGCAGCGCCGAGAGCCAGAAGAGCGACTGCGCGTCGGCGCGGCTGAAGCGGCCGAGGACGCGCAGCAGCGAGCGCAGCCGCCGCGAGGGCGAGAGGCCCACCAGCAGCCGATGCAGGCTCCGCGGGTGGAGGAGGAGGTAGAGGAACGCCGCCGTCGCGACGAGGCCGAGGCAGAGCAGCGTCGTCCACGCGTACACGTCGAGGCCCGCCTCGGTGAGCAAGAACAGCGTCAGCGCGGCTAATCCGAAGACGAGGCAGCACGCAAGCGTCATCATCCGCTCGGCGAACGTGAGCGCGGCGAGCTGCCAGCGCCCGGCGTGGCGGAGGTAGAACGCCCGCCCGACGTAGTCGCCGACGCGCCCCGGCGTGAGCAGGCCGATGGGGTAGCCGCTCAGCACCGCGCCGACGGACTCGCGCTGCCGCACGGCGGGGGCGAGCCGCCGCACGAGCCGGTGCCAGCGGTAGGCTTCGAGCCAGAGGTTGAGCGGGACGAGCGCCAGCGCCGCGAGCGCCCAGCCCGGATGCGCCGTCACCGCCGCCTCCCGGATCGCCTCCCACTCGATAAGCCGGACGAGCAGGGCCAGCGCGACCCCTGCGAGCACCACCTTGAGTGCAAAGGTCAGAGCAGGGTGGCGGAGCCAGCGAGGGAGCACGGCGGGGTGGGGTGGGGCGAGGAGGGGAAAACGAAAGCTACGCGGCGTCAGCGGAGCGGCGAACGAAAGCCACGCAAATCGTAGACCAGCGCTACCTCGGCCAGCACAAAGCCCTCGGGCGTGACGCCCAGCACCGCCGTGAGGAGCGGGCGCGTCCGCTGCGCGTCGAGCAGCACCCCGCCGAGAGCGAACGAAGGCCGGAGCGGGGCTCGCTCGCCCACCTCCGGCGGCGTCGTTCCGAAGTCGAGACGGAGCTCGAAATCGTCTTCGAGGCGGTTGTAGGCGTTGCCCGCCTGGACGCCCACGATGAGGTCGGTTGCGAAGGCGTTCGTGACGAGATCGAGCAGCGACGGGACGGGCAGCCGGTAGGCGAGGCCCGCCACGACGAGGTCGCGCCCGGTGAGGCGGAACGGCGAGAAGCCGGGGAAGGTGCGCTGGTCGAGCGTGGGGAGGTAGTAGAATGGCAGCACGTCGTCTCCTCCTCGTGTCGTCGAGACGTGGACGCTCAGCTGCGCGACGTGGTGCTTGAGTCTCGGTACCAGTTCCGCGATGGGGAAGAGCCCGTAGACCGTCCCGGAGAGCCTCGTGAAGCCGAGTCCGCTTCCGTCGAGAGCCGTGAAGTGGCTCGCCGAGGCCTGCGCGAGCCAGCCGCGCGAGGCGTAGCGAGCCTGGTCCCGCAGGTCGGTGAGTACCCCGATGCCCGTGACAACGCCGTAGCGGTTCTCCGCCAGCACGTCCACGACGCTGGCCTGCGATGCTAAGTCGAGGCCGTCGAGGCCCCGGCTATCGGTCGTGAGCTCGCTCAGGCGGTCGTAGCGGAAGCGGACGTAGGGCTGGACGAGCAGCCCGGAGTGGTTGAACACGTAGCCGCCCAGCCGCGCCTCGGCTTCCACCGTGGCGTGGTCGAGGCGGACAGCGACGGTGTCGGGCGTCCGGGGGCCGACGCCGAAGAACGGGCGCTCGGTCGTCGTGCGGGCGTAGAGGTGCGCGCCCCCGTAAACGCGCGACCGCATCGGGTCCTGCGTGTACATGTCGACCCGGATGCGCTGGTAGCGCTGGGCGAGGACGGTGCCGAGCAGCCACTGCGAGCCGGTCCACCCAAGGTGGCGCGCGCGCAGCTTCCCGCCGACACCAAAGCCCCGTGGCGGCGAGTAGAGCGCGCCGATGTCGAACCCGAGCCGCCACTCGACTGAGGGCTTCGGTGTCTGCGCCGTCGTGGTTGTGTCGGGCAGGGCCTGGGCTGCAGGTACGGGGCTGGCTGCGTACGCCTCGTGCGACGGCGGCGACAGGGGGACGCGGGTGAGGAGCAGCGAGAGAAGGAGGAGCACGGGCGCGGCGGAGTGAAGACCGCATCCAAAGTAGGGACTGGCCGCATCCTATCTTGCTCGGGTCCGATTTCTTCCGCGAATCCACCCGCCGAGACGTCCCGCCATGCGCATCCTCGTCGTCGGGAGCGGGGGCCGCGAGCACGCCCTGTGCCACGCCCTCGCCCGCAGCCGCCACTCGCCCACGCTCCTCTGCGCGCCAGGCAACGCAGGTACGGCCTCGCTCGCCGAGAACGTACCCGTTGCCGCTTCCGATGTGGCGGCCCTGGTCGCGCTGGCTGAGGAGCGTTCGGTCAACCTCGTGGTCGTCGGGCCGGAGGTGCCGCTCGTGGCCGGCCTCGGCGACGCGCTGCGCGAGCGAGGTATCGCTGTCGTTGGGCCGTCCGCTTCTGCGGCGCAGCTCGAAGGCTCGAAGGCGTTCGCGAAGGCGTTCATGGACCGCCACACCATCCCGACAGCCGCAAGCCGCACCTTCGATGCTACGGACTACGCTGCCGCACAGGCCTATGTCGCAGAGCACCCGCTGCCGCTCGTCCTCAAAGCCGACGGCCTCGCCGCAGGCAAGGGCGTCCTGATCTGCACGACGCGTGAGGAAGCAGGCCAAGGCCTCGACACGATCCTGCGCGACGGCACCTTCGGCGAGGCGGGCGCGCAGGTCGTCGTGGAGGCGTTCATGGAGGGCGAGGAGGCGAGCGTGTTCGCCCTCACCGATGGGACCGACTACGTCCTCTTCGCGCCGGCCCAGGACCACAAGCGCGTCGGCGAGGGCGACACGGGACCCAACACGGGGGGCATGGGGGCCTATGCTCCTACGCCGGTCGTCACGGCCGCCGTGCTGAAGCAGGTCGAGGAGCGGATCGTCAAGCCGACGCTCGGGGGCATGCGCGCCGAAAGCACGCCCTACGCTGGTTTCCTCTACGTCGGGCTGATGATCACGGCGGACGGTCCGATGGTGGTCGAGTACAACTGCCGCCTCGGCGACCCCGAGACGCAGGTGGTGCTCCCGCTCCTGAAGACCGACTTCGTGGACCTCCTGAAAGCCCAGCAGGACCATCTCCTGGACCAGATCGCCGTCCAGATGCACGACGGCGCGGCGGCGTGCGTGGTCGTGGCCTCGGAGGGCTATCCAGGCTCCTATCCCAAAGGCCTGGCCATCGCCGGGCTGGAAGACGGCGACGAACGCGGCGCGACGATGGTCTACCACGCCGGAACGACCCGGCCCGACGACGGCACGCTGGCCACCTCGGGCGGACGCGTGCTCGGCGTCACGGCGCGTGGTGCCACGCTCGCAGAAGCCCTGGACGCCGCCTATGCACGCGTCGAGACGGTCTGCTTCGACGGCATGCAGTTCCGCCGCGACATCGGCCAGAAGGGGCTGCGTCGGGAAGAAGCACAGACCGAAGACGACACGAACACGTAGCCCGATGCGCTCTCTTGGTCTCGGTTTGGCGCTATTCCTGGCAGGCGGCCTCGCGCACGCCCAGCCTGCACCGACGGCCCCCGATGCCGCCGACGCCACGCGCGCCATGACCCCGATTGTCCCGTCCGCTGTTGCCACCTTCGAGGACGCGGTCTCGCTGAGCGCCGACCCGACCGGGCGGCTCTACGTCGTCGATGCCGCGGCGGCGACGATCACGGTGCTCGACGCCGATGGGCGACAGCTCGCAACCCACGGTGGGCCCGGCAGCGGCGACTACGGCTTCTTCGAGCCCGCCGACCTCGACCCGACCAACGGCCTCGCCCTCTTCGTGGCCGACCTCGGCAACCAGCGCGTGCAGCGCTTCGAGCGCGACTTCCGCCTCGTCCGCTCCATCCCTGTCGAGCAGCCGGGCGAAGACGGTCCGATCGACCGCGTCGAAGACGTCTTAGTGGGCGACCCGCGCGCCGTCGCGCTCAGCCCGACCGACGACCTCCACGTCATCGACGCGCGCAGCCGGAGCGTCCTCACCTACGATGTCGACCGCACGTTCGAGCGCAGCATCGGCGGCTTCCGCGACCCCGTCGACCTCGCCGTGACGGACGATGGGACCCTCGTGGTCGCCGACCGAGGCCGGAGCCGCCTCGTCGTCTACGACACCTACGGCTTCCGGCTGCGCCGCCTCGACCTCGCCGAGCCGCCCGTGGCGCTCGCCTTTGCACGCGGCCGCCTCCTCGTCACCACCGCCCGCGCCGTCCGTGTGCTCGACCTCGACGGCGTCGAGCGGGCCGTCTACCCGATCCCGCTGCCCGACCCCGACGACGCGCTCATCGGCTCCGCGCTCGTGGACGACCACCTTTTCGTGCTCACCGCGACCGCGCTGTATCGCTACAAGCGACCGTGACGCGCCACGGCACTGAGATTCGAAGGACGACAGCCGAGCGTCACCCCATCCAGAACCCGATCACGAGCGGACCGAGCAGCACGATCAGGACCAGCGCAATCACGCTCACGATAGTGCCGGACGCGATGAGGTCGCGCGTCGTGAGCTCGCCCTGCGCGTAGGCGATCGCGTTCGGCGGTGTGCTCACCGGCAGCGCCATCGCCGAGGAGGCGGCCAGCGCGATGCAGAGCGCGACGATGACCGCGTCCGTCCCCCCGTCGGCGGTGGTGAGCGCGAGCGACACACCAATGGGCAGCACCAGGTTGGCCGCCGCCGTGTTCGACATGAACGTGCTCAGCACGAGCGTGCCCGTAGCGAGGATGAGCACGACCGTGCCGCCGCCGGTGGGCAGCGCGGCCACAAGCGCCGCGTCGAGGCCCGTGAGGCGCATGCCGAGGCCGAGCGCGAGGCCGCCCGCGATCAGCACGAGCACGTTCCACTGGAGCGCGTCGAAGTCGTGGCGGTTGAGGACGCCGAGCGAGGTAAACGCCACGACTGGGAGCAGGGCCACGACGGCGGTCGGCAGCCCGTGCCACGGCTCGGTGAGCCAGAGTACGATGGTTGCGAGCGCAATGGCGAGGACGACGAGCCCGCGTCCCGTCAGGCGGCTCGTGATCGGCTGGAGGTTGAGGCCAGGCGTCGCAGCGGGGTAAACGCGGAGCAGGAGCCCCCAGGTGACCACGAGTAGCAGCCCGCCGAGCGGCACCGCGATCAGCATCCACGTCCCGAACGAGATCGGAATCCCGGCGTCCGTCAGCACACCCAGCGCTACCGCGTTCGGCGGCGAGGCGACCGGCGTCCCCATGCCTCCGATGTTGGCCGCAAACGGCACTGAGAGCAGCAGCCCGCGCCGCACTGGGTCCTCGCGCGGGATCTGCGCCAGCATCGGCCCGACGAGCGTGATCATCATCGCCGTCGTGGCCGTGTTCGACATGAACATCGAGAAGACGGCCGTGGCGATCATGAGCCCGAGCATCACCTGGCTCGGGCGGCCCTGGAACAGCCGCAGCACGATGGCGGCCAGGCTCGCATCGACGCCCTCCTTGACAGCAGCGCGGGCGACGATGAAGCCGCCCAGGAAGAGGTAAATGATCGGGCTGGAGAGCGGCGCGAAGAACGTGTCGTAGGTCGGCCCCTCGCCTTCGAAGCCGAGGCCCGGCCAGCCGCCCGGGTTGGCGAGCAGGACAACCTCGAGCGCGATCACGAGCAGCGCCGTGGCGAAGAGCGGCAGCGCCTCGGTCGTCCAGAGCAGCGCCGCGAGCACGAAGATGCC
>JBCCRG010000200.1:0-6786 GCA_039208155.1 Bacteroidota bacterium
AGGGGCGGCGCTAGGTGGAAACCGGGACGAGGGGGACAAGCGCGCAGTGCACGCGAAGGAGCACACGCAGCCGTGCCCGAGATGTTCGCTCACAGCGAAGTCTAAATATACGCGGCGCGGCGCTTCGTTTTCGCCCGGCTCGGTAACCCGGTCCCACATACCGGGCGTGCTTCCGGAACCGTTTCCACGTAACCCGTACCGTCCCTCCTGCCTATTTTGCAGGTTCTCATCTCCTGCCCCGCTCTGCGCACCTGCGCCCTGTGCCCTCCACTGCCCCGTCCATCTCGACTCCCGGCCCACCGTCGCCCTCCGATACCTCAGGCGAGCGGGCCCTCGTGGTCGTACCCACCTACAACGAGGCGGAGAACATCGAGCGGCTGCTCACGCACGTCTGCTCGCTGGAGATGCTTGAGTCCAGCGCGTCTTCAGGGGCGACGGCGTACGGCCCCGCCCTCGCCCGGCCCGTGACGTTCGAGGTACTGGTGGTAGACGACGGGTCGCCTGACGGCACCGCCGACCTGGTGCGTCGTGTGCAGCGCCGTTTTCCTGACCAGGTGCATCTCGTCGAGCGCGCAGGGAAGCTCGGACTCGGCACCGCGTACGTGCGGGGGTTCCGGTACGCTCTCGCGCACGGCTACGACTACGTCTGCGAGATGGACGCCGACTTTTCGCACAATCCGGACGACCTGCCGAAGCTCGTCGGCGCGATCCAAGGCGGCGCGCACGTCGCTATCGGGAGTCGCTACGTTGGCGGCGTGCGGATCATGAACTGGCCGCTCTCCCGGCTCGTGCTCAGCTACGGGGCAGGCGTCTACACGCGAGCGATCACCGGTCTTCCGGTTCTCGACGTGACCGCGGGCTTCAAGTGCTTCCACCGCTGCGTGCTGGAGGCCATCGACCTCGACCGGGTGAAGTCGAACGGCTACTCGTTCCAGATCGAGTTGACGTACCGAGCGTGGCGGCAGGGCTTCAAGATCGCCGAGGTGCCCATCGTGTTCACGGAACGGACCGAAGGGCAGAGCAAAATGAGCAAGGCCATCGTCCGCGAGGCGGCCTGGAAGGTGTGGGAACTGAGGATGCGGCAACTCGTCGGCAAGCTCTGAGGATGGGTGATGGCCCCCCTTTGTTTGGCGATGTTCGATTGAGCCCACCCTCCTACACCTCGAATCACGAATCCCAAATCACACCGCCATGATCCAACGCCGCTCCGTGGGTATCGTCGGCACCGGCCACGTCGGGATGGCCGCCGCGTATGCCCTCTTCCTCCAGCGCCTCGCCAGCGACCTCGTGCTCGTGGACCTTAACCGCGACCGGGCTGAGGGCGAGGCAATGGACCTCATGCACGCGCAGGCGCTCGTGGGCCGCGTGACCGTCCGCGCCGGGTCGTACGAAGACCTCGCTGACGCGCAGGTGATCGTCGTGACGGCGGGCGTGAGCCAGAAAGACCCGTCCGAGTCGCGCCTCGCGCTGCTGCGCCGCAACGCCGACGTGTTCGCCTCGATCGTGGCCGACCTCGACCGCCACGCACCCAACGCGATCCTCGTCATCGCGACGAACCCGGTGGACGTGCTCACGGCGGTCACCATCGCGCAGTCGAGCCGGGATCCGCGCCGCGTCTTCGGGACAGGCACCACGCTGGACTCGGCCCGTTTCCGCGCGCTCCTCGGGAAGCACTACGGCGTCGATCCGCGCTCGGTGCACGGCTACATCCTCGGCGAGCATGGCGACTCTGAGGTACCGATCTGGAGCAGCGTCACCATCGGGACGGAGCCGATTTACAAGCGCACCGTGCTTGGCCGCCCGTGGGACCAGCCTGCCATGGATGCCCTCTTCGACGACGCGCGGCGGGCGGCGTACCACATCATCGCGAAGAAGGGCTACACCAACACGGCCATCGGCGTCGTGATCGCGCGGCTCGTCCGGGCCGTCCTCGCCGACGAGCGCAGCGTCCACCCCATTAGCGTCCCGATGGACGGCGCGTACGGCCTCGCCGACGTCTGCCTGAGCATCCCGTGCGTGGTTGGCATCGGCGGCGTGGAGGCCCCCCTCCCCCCCTCGCTCTCCGACACGGAGTTCGACGGAATCCAGCGCTCCGGAGCCGTCCTGCAAGACAACCTGGCGAAACTGGAAGGGTGAAGTTCGGCGTGAGAAGTTGATACCGCGCTGTCGCGGTCGGGATACTTCAGCTTTGGTCCTTCAACGCTCGCTCCTTCCCTTATGCGTCTCGCGTTCTTCGTCTCGGGTGGCGGCTCCAATATGCAGGCTATCCTCGATGCCATCGCGGCGGGCGCCCTTGACGCGACGCCTGCGGTTGTCGTGACGGATCGGCCTGGCATCGGCGCGCTCGACCGGGCGGAGCGGCAGGGGTTGCCGACCGCCGTCGTGCGCCCGCAAGACTACCGGCCGCGCGAGGACGGGACCACGCCCAACGGTACGTTTGGCGACGCGCTGCTGGAGGTGCTGCGCGGCTATCGCGTGGATACGGTCGCGCTTGCAGGCTACCTCCGGCACATTCCCGCCCCCGTTGTGCGCGCGTTTCGGCATCGGATGCTGAACGTGCACCCGTCGCTGCTGCCCGCGTTTGGCGGGCCGGGGATGTACGGCCAGCGTGTGCATCGGGCCGTCCTCGACCACGGCGCCAAGTGGACCGGCGCAACCGTGCATTACGTTGACGAGGACTACGACACAGGCCCGATCATTCTCCAGGAGCCGGTCCCTGTGGAATCGGGCGACACGGCGAAGACCCTCGCGGCGCGCGTCCTGGCGACTGAGCATCGGCTCTTTCCCGAAGCACTGCGCCTGGTGGCTGGCGACCGGCTCCGTATCGACGGACGGCGCGTCCATGCCATTGATCGCTGACAGGAGAAGGGCGACAGAACGGGCGGGTTTGGTTTCGTCTTCGCGAGACGCGCCGGTGTCGCTCTGGTAGCTTGCAGGGCTCTCCTCGACGCCCGCCTCCCGACGCCGTGATCCAGAAAAAAGACCTCCCTGCCCCTGCCGACCGCTATCCGGTCCGGCGTGCTCTGCTCTCCGTGAGCGACAAGACCGGCATCGCCGCTTTTGGGCGGCGCCTAGCCGACCTCGGCGTCGAGCTCGTCTCGACCGGTGGCACAGCGCGGGCGCTCCGCGCGGCAGGCCTCACCGTGCGGGACGTGGCCGACCTTACCGGATCCCCCGAGATGCTCGACGGGCGCGTGAAGACGCTCCACCCCGTCGTCCACGGCGGCATCCTCCACCGGCGCACCGACCCCGACGACCTCGCGCAGCTCGACCAGCACGGCATCGCGTCCATCGACCTCGTGGTAGTCAACCTCTATCCGTTTGGCGAGGCTGTAGCGTCGGAGGGCGTGGACGACGCATTCGCCGTCGAAAACATCGACATCGGCGGCCCGACCATGGTGCGGGCGGCGGCGAAGAACTTCTTTTTCGTCGGCGTGGTGACGGACCCGGACGACTACGACTTCATCGCGGAGGAGTTGGAGGAGCACGACGGGGCGCTCTCTATGACGACGCGCCGCCGCCTCGCGCACGCCGCCTTCGCCCATACGGCCGCCTACGATGCGGCCATCGCGACCTACTTCGAGCAGACCAGCCTCGGTGCTGCCCAACGCGATGTGGAGGCCGACGCCGACGACACCCTCATCGACCTCCTTGACGAGGTACCGCTGCTTCTCGAAGCACCGATTGCGCCGCTGCGGTACGGCGAGAACCCGCACCAGACCGCCGCACTCGTCGGCGACGCGTCGCACTTCTACCGCACGCTCCACGGCAAGGCGCTCTCGTACAACAACCTCCTCGACCTCGACGCCGCACTCCGACTCATCGACGAGTTCGAGGACGATGCACCGACGGTCGCGATCCTGAAGCACACGAACCCCTGCGGCGTCGGGCAGGCGGCAACGCTCGAAGCCGCCTATGCCAACGCGTTCGCGACGGACCGCCAAAGTCCGTTCGGGGGCATCGTGGTCGTGAACCGCCCGCTCGACCGCGCTACGGCCGAGGCCATCAACACGGTGTTTACGGAGCTCATCATCGCGCCCAGCTTCGAAGAAGGTGTCTTCGAGTTTCTGCAGCAAAAGAAAAACCGCCGGCTCATCGAGCGGAGGGCCCGTGCGAGCGAGGATCCCGTCGCCGACCTGCGCGCCGTCGTAGGCGGGCTGCTCGTGCAGGGACGGGACGTAGCCGTGGGTTCGCGTGCCGATTGGTCCGTAGCGACCGAACGCCCACCCAGCGAGCAGGAATGGACGGACCTGGCGTTCGCCTGGAAGGTGTGCAAGCACGTCAAGTCGAACGCCATCGTCTACGCACGCGACGGGGCCACGCTCGGCATTGGGGCCGGGCAGATGAGCCGCATCGACGCAAGCGAAATCGCCGTGGCCAAGGGGGCCAAGTCCGACCTCGACTTCAGCGGCTGCGTGGTGGCGTCGGATGCCTTCTTCCCCTTCGCTGACGGCCTCCTCGCCGCAGCTGACGCGGGAGCCGTGGCGGCAATCCAGCCCGGCGGCTCCGTCCGGGATGGCGAGGTCATTGAGGCGGCCAACGCACGCCGGATGGCCATGGTATTCACGGGCCGCCGTCACTTCCGGCACTG
Organism: Bacteroidota bacterium; assembly: GCA_039208155.1. Taxonomy (GTDB): domain Bacteria; phylum Bacteroidota; class Rhodothermia; order Rhodothermales; family Rubricoccaceae; genus JBCBEX01. Next base: position 4,592 of record JBCCRG010000200.1, read on the forward strand.
AGGGCGCAGCTACGACAGCAAGCGAGTAGCGTCTTCGGCTGTACATCTTCTCGCTTCGCTGGCTCTGCCTTTTGATTCCGACGAAAAATCAAGGAGCACGCACCCTGGCGTGGCTTGGGGCGGCGTTTGTGCACGTACCTTTTCCGGCTCCCCTCCCCATCCCCTGCAGCCCGTAGCGCCCCCTTGTTTTTCTCCACCGACGTCGCCATCGACCTGGGCACAGCCAACACGCTGATCCATATCCAGGACCAGGGCATCATCCTCAACGAGCCGAGCGTGGTCGCGCTCAACCGCAAGACGGGACAGCCCGAGGCGATTGGCTACGACGCGCTCCAGATGCACGAGCGCACGCACAAGGACATCGAGACGATCTGGCCGCTCAACGACGGCGTGATCGCCAACTTCGAGGTCGCCGAGGTGCTCATCAAGGGGCTCATCCGCCGGGCGGTCAAGAAGCGGTTCACGAACCCACGCCGCATGGTGATCTGCGTGCCGAGCGGCATCACCGAGGTCGAGCGCCGCGCCGTGCGCGACTCGGCGGTGAACGCCGGAGCCAAGCAGGTCGGCCTGATCGACGAGCCCATGGCTGCCGCCATCGGCATCGGCCTCGACGTGCAGGCCCCGATTGGCAACATGATCGTGGACATCGGCGGCGGGACGACAGAGATCGCCGTGATCGCGCTCTCCGGCATCGTCGTGGATGAGTCCATCCGCGTGGGCGGCAACGAGCTCGACGCGGCGATCCTGCAGTATTTCCGGAAGCACCACAACCTGCTCATCGGGCAGCGCACGGCCGAGCGCATCAAGTGCGAGATCGGCAGCGCGGCGGACCTCGACCCGGAGCTCGTCCTCTCGGTGAAGGGCCGCGACCTCGTATCGGGCGTCCCGAAAACACGCGAGATCACGAGCGAGGACGTGCGCGAGGCGCTGCGCGCTCCGGTCCAGCAGATCGTCCAAGCCGTTATGCGGGCGCTGGAGCGGACGCCCCCGGAGTTGGGCGGCGACGTGCTGGAGCGCGGCATCATGCTCACTGGCGGCGGTGCGCTGCTGAAGGGTCTCGACCGCCACCTCCGTGAGCGCACCGAGATGCCCGTCTTCGTCGCCGAGGACCCGCTTACGGCCGTCGTGCGCGGCACGGGCGAGGTACTGGAGGACATCGAGCGCTTCGACAAGGTGCTAAGCAAATAGGCAGTTGGGAGTTGGCGTTGAAGCAGACGGCCCCCTGTTCGTGTCGCAAACGAATTCGCAGGATCTAGCCCGCGCTTTATTTCTCCCCCGTCCTTCTTCGCTTTGTCCGCCACCGATGCAGCAGGATACCGCCCGCCAACGCCACGTTCAGTGACTCGACGCCGCTACGCTGACCGGTTTGCCCGCGAATCGTCACGCGCTCGTTTACGACGGCCGCCACGGTTTCGGAAACACCGTGCGCCTCGCTGCCGAGCACGAGCACCGTACGCTCGGGCGGTACCCACGTCGCCGAAGGCATACCGTCGAGGTCCGCGGCCGCGACGTGCCAGCCCGCATCGCGCAGATCGGCGAGCGCTGCCGCGAGGTCGTCGGCTTGCGACAACGTGAGGTCCCAGAGCCCACCCATGGCGCTGCGCACCACCTTCGGCGATTCGAAATCAGCCGTGCCGGGACCGGCCAGCACACCATCGAGACCGAACCATGCCGCCGCACGGATGAGCGTCCCGACGTTGCCCGGGTCTTGCACCCTGTCGAGGGCCAGCAGGGCCGTGGCCTGCGCGAGCGCTCCTACGGGCTGCACGACGCGCCGTGCCACTGCCGCGATGCCCTGCCCGCTCGTCACCGTTGTGATCCGTTCGAGGTCACGCGCGGCGAGCCGATGCACCGGCACGTTGGCCGTCTCAGCACGGTCCACCAGCGCCGATGCCCGGTCCCCCTCCGCTGTCGCCTCTGTCACCAGCAGCGCTTCGAGCAGCGCTTGAGCTTCGAGCGCTGCTTCGACCGAGCGGAGCCCTTCCACCAGGAAAACGCCCTGGCGCTCCCGCTCGCGCCGCCGGTGAAGCTTGCCTAGGTCCTTCTGTTGCTGTTTTGTCACCACGTTCGCATGATAGCACTGCAACACGGCCGCACTGCAACACCGCAACACACAAGAGCGGACGCGCCACCGTAGACGCGCCCGCTCGGAAGGGAGATCAAGCCACCGCCGCTAGGCCACTGCTGCGAGCACG
>JBCCRG010000201.1:0-6762 GCA_039208155.1 Bacteroidota bacterium
CCTGGGTGACCAATGACCGCGTCAACCTCGCCGGGACGCTCGCCGGGGCCGCGCTCGTGGCGCTGGCCTCGGTGCTCGCGTAGCCGTTCCTTGTGCCTGGCGCACGTACTTTCGCGGCACGTTCGTTCCACGCCCGCCTCCTCACCCACCCGACTAACATCCTCCACGCATGGCCTGGTACCGCAAGCTCCACTGGCAGATCATCCTCGGCCTCATCCTCGGGCTGATTTATGGCGTTATCGCAGCCGTGAACGGGTGGGGGGGCTTCGTGGACGCCTGGGTCGCGCCGTGGGGGACCATCTTCCTGAATGGCCTGAAGCTGATCGCGGTGCCGCTCGTGCTCGTGTCGCTCATCCTCGGTGTGGCGAGCCTGTCCGACCTCCGCAAGCTCTCGCGCATCGGCGGCAAGACCATCGGCATCTACCTCACCACGACGGCGGTGGCGGTCACCATCGGCCTCATCGCGGTGAACATTGCCGAGCCTGGAGCCGGTATCCCCGCCGAGACACAGCAGGAGTTGGCGGCGGCGTACGCGGGCGACGCCGAAGCCCGCATGGCTCGCGCGGAATCCGCGCAAGAACGCGGACCGCTGCAGTTCCTCGTGGACATCGTCCCCGAGAACTTCTTCACGTCCGTGAGCAACAACCGAAATATGCTCCAGGTCGTCTTCATGGCGCTCCTGATCGGCATCGGGCTCATTCAGATTCCCCGTGCGAAGGCTGAGCCGGTCCTAAAGGTGGTGGAAGGGCTCAACGAGATCGTCATTCGCCTCGTGGATGTCATCATGCTGCTGGCACCCGTGGGGGTGTTTGCGCTGCTCGCCAGTGCCATTACTGAGATCGCGGGAGACGACCCGAGCCTGATCTTCAGCATCGTCGGGGCGCTGGCCAAGTACTGCGGCACCGTCGTCGTAGCCCTGTTCCTGCACGCGGCCATCACCTACGGGACGCTCCTCAAGACGCTCTCCCCGATGAAGATCTGGACCTTCCTCCAGGGCATCGGGCCGGCTCAGCTCGTCGCGTTCTCGACGTCGTCGTCGGGCGCGACGCTGCCGGTGACGATGGAGCGGTGCGAGGAGAAGCTGGGCGTGAGTGAAGAGGTGTCGAGCTTCGTGCTCCCGCTCGGCGCGACGATCAACATGGACGGCACGGCGCTCTACCAGGCCGTCGCGGCGGTCTTCATCGCGCAGGCTATCGGGATGGACTTGTCGCTCGCGGCACAGCTCACCATCGTGCTCACGGCGGTCCTCGCCTCCATCGGCACGGCGGCGGTGCCGGGCGCGGGCATCATCATGCTCGTCATCATCCTCGAAGCCGTCGGCGTCCCGGCGGCGGGCATCGCGCTCATCCTCGGCGTGGACCGCATCCTCGACATGATCCGCACCGTCGTCAACATCACCGGCGACGCGACCGTGGCGACCGTCGTGGCCGCCTCGGAGGGCCAACTCGGCGAACCGAATCTCTCCGACGCGAGCGACCGCCTCCGCGTGCGTGCCGAAGCCTGAGAGTCGGGTCTAGGCGCGCACTGCGAGCACGGGGCAGGCTGCGCGGCGGAGGACCGACTCCGTGATGCTGCCGACGACGGCGTACTCGATCCCGCGCCGTCCGTGCGTGCCCATCGCGATGCAGCCGACCTGGCGCTCCTCGGCGATGCGGTCGATGACCTCGTCGGGGAAGCCAGGCTCGATGAGCACCTCGGCGGCCTCGATGCCTAGCTTGTCGAGGTGGATGCCAACGGCCTCGCGCGTTGCCTCGGAGACCGACGACTGCACGCGTCCCGAGATGACGTAGCGGCCTGCTCCAAAGCCCGACGGGGGCACCGTGTGCAGGACGATCACCGGCGCGTCGAAGCGCGCCGCGAGTTCGGTGCCAGCGCGGAGCGCGGCAGCGCTGTGCGTGGAGAGGTCGGTCGGAATCAGCACGGGGTGCTGAGGGCTCGGAGCGAGGCGCTCGGCCCCGTTCGGGACGGCCAGCACCGGGCGCGGGGCCTGCCGGATGACCTCCTCCGCGACGCTACCGTGGGCGAACCGCTGGTAGCCGCGCCGTCCGTGCGTGCCGAGCACCACGAGCGCGGGCTTGATTTCGTCGGCGAGCGAGATCGTCGCGTGCGCCGGCGCGTCGCCATGGACGACGTGGATCGTCGGCTGTAGCTGGGCGCACGCGCCTGGCCCGAGCGCCTGGTCTACCTTCACCTCCACCATGGCGCGGAAGCCCGCATCGGGATCCGACTTGGCGACGTACGTCGGCATCGAGGCGCGCACGTTGAGGATGTGGAGATCGCGGCCTGAACGCTCGGCGTAGTCAGCGGCAGTGACGAGGGCACGGCTAGCGTCGTCAGCGACGTCGAGGGCGGCAAGGACCGGGGCGGCAGACATGGGCGGCAGGGTTGGTGAGCGAGGACCCTAAGGTGCTCACGCGCCCGAAATGCTGCCGCCAGCGGAGGGCCATTCGCTACGTCCGGGCAGACCGGGCCGCGCTGCGAGGGGAGGCCCTACGCGCGCCGAGGTGGTGCAGGCACGCCCTCTCCGGTGTTGCCTGGCGCAGGGCTGTACCCAACTCAAGGTGTTCCCTATCTACTCGGTTCTCGACGTGGAGGGGGTGGGGAGTAGGGGGAGAACAGGTCGCCTGAAGCCCCACTCCCTACCCGCCACCCCCTACAGACCGTCCGAAGCGCAGCAGCAAGCCAGAGCACACGGCTTGGGTTTCCCACGCCTCCCTTCCAGACTCTAACCTTCCGCTCCTCACCCCTCGCGCGTTTCCTCGATGATCGTCGCGTCCTCGATGCGGTCTGCGGGCTCGACCGGAAGATCGTCCTCCGTGTCAGGGGCGGGCTGGCCGCGCCAGGTCGGCTCCGGTTCGCGCGGTGCCGACGACGGTGGGGCCCCGAACGGCGGTGCGCCAGGGCGGCCGAAGCCAGCGGACCCAAACCCTGGGGGAACGCCCGGACCAAAGGCCACGAACTGCGTACGCCCGGCTTCCACGGACGCGCGGAATCGCCCGGCTACGCTGCGGCGAATGAGGGCGCGCGTCGGCGGGAGCAACCCGAGGAAGCCGACCACATCCGTCAGCACGCCGGGCGTGAGCAGCAGCGCCCCCGCCACAAGGATGATGAGGCCATCCGACAGTTCTTTGCCGGGCAGCTTCCCCTCGCCCATGCGCGCCTGGAAGCGCCGCCACGCCGCCAGCCCCTCACGCTGCGCGAGGAACGAGCCGACGAGCGCCGTCACGACGATGAGCAGCAGCGTCGGGCCGAGGCCGATCCGGTCGCCGAGCCAGACGAGGAGAAACAGCTCGACGATAGGGACGATCAGGAAGAGCAGCAACAGCCGCCCGAAGAGGTTCGATTGCATCGCGGGAGTGAGAGCGAGGCCGTGGGAGCGCGGTGGGATCGGACGGTACGGCTGCGTCGTCGCAGAGGTGCATGTCTGTCCAGAAGGCCCGATCCGAATCCGTCACACCATGAACGCCCGACCCGCTCCAATTGTGCCCCACCTCTGTCTTGGCGGGGTGCTTCTCCTCGCTCTGCTGGCTCCATCCGCACTGGCCCAGGACATCGTGCCCGACACGCCCGCCGCCTACACCGAGGCCCTGCACGCGGCGCAGCGGGCGCACCTCTGGCGCGTTGGCGCGTGGGGCAGCGCGAATGCGCTCGGCGGCCTGGCGCTGCTCCTCGCGTCGAGCCGGAGCGAGCAGCCGGGGCGCTTCGGCGCAGGCGTGCAACTCGCGGCATGGGGCACGATCAACGTCGGCATCGCCACCATCGGGCTCCTCTCGGGCGGGCCCGACACGGCGACGACGTGGGCGGAGGCGCTGCGCGCGGAGAACAGCTACGCCGACATCCTGCTCCTCAACCTCGGGCTGAACGTGGCGTACAGCGCCGTTGGCACGACGCTCGTCGCGGTGAGCTACCGGGGCGTCGACAACAACCTGAGCCTGCGCGGGCACGGCGCGGCGCTCATCCTGCAAGGCCTCGGCCTCTTCGTGCTCGATGGCATCGCCTACCTCGACACGCGCGGGCGCTGGGGCACGCTCGCCGAGCAGGTCGCCCTGCACGTCGGGCCGACGAGCGCTGGGCTCACGTTCGCGTTCTGAACGTCGCGCGCGGACAACTTCCGTGCTGATAGTTCTCGCGCTACTTCAAGCGGAGTTTTTTCTTCGTACGAGCGCTCAGTACATGGTCGGGGACACTACGGGCAATGAAAAGCAGCGCCCTTTTACTGCCTTCGAAGCTGTTTGGTATCATCATCATCTTAGTCTTGCCTTTTTCATTCTTGTACACGTATGACGTTGTGCCTGGCCAATGCTCATCAATCCTTAGTATCTCATCGATGTTTGTCTGGGAATCTATTTGGTTTTTAGTTTTAGCGTATAATACTTTTTTATTAATATCAATTTCGAAGTATGATACATATAATCCATAGCAAATATATACAAGTATTGGATATCCGAAAAACGAAATCCAAAGCGTAAGGTCGTAAATTCCCCATTTAAATGCTAGCATAATTCCTATCGAAGCGACGAAAAGAGAATATGTTACTTTGGTGAATGTTGAGGGCTTAACGGTCATGTCGCAAGCGCACGTAAAATTAAGTATGATTCCCGTCACAATGGCGTAAGCGTGAACCTGTTAAGAAACAAAAAGGCAGGCAACGTCAAGCCTTCTGGCGTTCCGAATGCGCGGTGTCGAGCAGGCCGTCGAACCGGTCCTCGGGGTGGTAGCGCCGGATCCAGCGGCGGTCCACGGCATGCTTCAGCCGCAGCATCGTGGGGTTCGCCTGCCAGCGGTCGCCGACGATCGTGAGCCCGGCGCTGGTGCCGGTCGAGAGGATGAGCGGCACGAGCGGGTAGGGGCGGAAGCGGTCTAGGCGTAGCCGCGCGAGGTCCCGGCCGTCGAGCATGGCTTCGGCGATGCGGAGGAGGTTGGTGCGGAGCGTCGGTCCCTGCTTGACGGCGTGGACGCCGACCCGGGCGAGGTGCTCCGCCCCGTCGATCACGGCGCAGTCGCCCGCGGCGAAGAGCCACGGCGCGGCCTCGCACTGGAGGTGCGCGTTGACACGGAGAAAGCCACGTCGGTTCGTCGGCAACCCGGCCTCGGCGAAGAGCGGCGGCCCCACGGACCCGGTCGCCCACAGCACCGCATCCGATTCGATCTGCGCGCCGCCGCTGAGCGTCACGCCTGCTTCCGTCACCGCCTCGACGCGCTGGCCGAAGCGGATCCGCACGCCGCGCTCGGTGAGGAGGCGTCGGCAGTAGGCCGCCGCGCCTTCGGGCATCCGCCCCAGCAGCCGATGCGATGGCTCGATGAGCGTCACGTCGAGCCGCGATTTGGGAAGCCGCGCCGTCACGTTGAGCGCGACCTCCACGCCCGCCGCGCCGCCCCCGACGATCACGAGCCGCTGTGCCGCGCCCTCAGCTTCGATGGTGTCGAGCAGCGCGGCCAATGCTTCGATACGATGCAGCGGCTTGGTGGCGATGGCGTCCCGCTCTGTCGGCCGACTTGGGTTGACCGCGCCGATGTCGACCGCCGCGAGGTCGCAGGCGAACGTCCGCCCGGACTCGGTCGTGAACGTCTGCGCCGCCGCGTCGAGGCCGACGACCCGCTCTTCGACGAACGCAACGCCGTGCTCCGCGCACAGCCGCGCGAGGTCGATGGTGACCTGCGTCCGCGTGTAGACGCCGCCGAGGTGCTCGGGCACCATGCCGGAGTACCACAGGCGCTGCGTGTCGTTGAGCAGCGTCACCCGCGCACCGCGCCGCACGAGCCGCCCTGCAGCGGTCACCAACGGCAAGCTCGCGTGTCCACCACCAACGAGGAGAAGATGCAAGGAGTTGGGAGTGCTGATTTAGGATTTCTGGATCTTACCACCGGACACTTTTTCTTGACAGTGCCCAGTACGGCTCCTTCTGCCCTTGAATCCCCGTTTGTGTCATCCCGGACTTGATCCGGGATCTCTGACGACTCGGGTGATCTGCTGCATCGCTGAGGTGCTGAATCAAGTTCGGCATGACAAGACCTTGGCTATAGCTGTATTCAGTTTAACGTGAGAACCCACCGTCTTTGACGGTGGTCATGTGCGTTCGGCTCTGCCGTAGCTTCGCCGTATGGCCGAACCGCGGAGCAAGTATCGCAAGCTCACCCATGTCGTCTACAAGTGCGACTACCATGTCGTGTTCGTGCCGAAGTATCGCTTCCGTGTGCTCACCGGGCCGGTCAAGGAGTTTGTCGAGCACAACGCGCGGCTGATCTGCGCCTGGAAGGAGGTTGAGGTGCTTGAGCTCAACGTGCAGCCGGACCACGTGCACCTAGTGTGCTCGATCCCGCCGAAGCTCTCGGTGTCGGACTTCATGGGGGTGCTCAAGGGGAAGCTGGCGATCAAGCTCTTCAAGAGCTACCCGGGGCTGCGCCGCAAGCCGTACTGGGGCAACCACTTCTGGTCGCGAGGCTACTTCGTCAACACGGTAGGTATGGATGAGGAGTTGATCCGTCGGTACGTCCGCTACCAGGAGCAGAAGGAGAAGCAGCGTGAGCAGGAGCGTCGGGACTACGATCTGTTTTCGTGAGTCGTCCCCTGTGGGGACAAGCGGGTCTGGAAAACCACCGCCTCTGGCGGTGGTCGTTTATCGTGCGAGGCGGCATCGCGCAGGGCCGCCGCTTCCTCGACGCGCTGGAGCTGTGCTCGCTGACAGCCAACCTTGGCGACACGCGTACCATCTGCACGCACCCGGCGAGCACGACCCACAGCAGCCTGTCCGACGAGGAGCG
>JBCCRG010000202.1:0-6746 GCA_039208155.1 Bacteroidota bacterium
GCCAACGTGCCTCTCAACCGTAAAGTGCTCGCTGACCTCGCCGTTCACGACGCGGAAGCCTTTACGTCCGTCGTCGAGCAGGCCAAAGCCGCCGCCTAGGCTGCCGCCGCTGCTCGACGAGAACGCCCGCCCTGCGATGCCACCCGCATCGCGGCGCGGGCTTTTTTATTGAGGTGAGACTGTTAGGCCCGCTTCACCGCTTCCGCTCTACCACCTCTGAGATCCGCTCCTGCATTGCATCGCGAGACGAGGAACCGGTGAAACGGTGATTGCTCTCGACCCTACTTGCGATCTTCGCCTCTGCCCGTCTCCTCGAATCGCCGTCTTCTCGACTCTTACCATCCATGTCCACCGACCTCGACACCTCGCCCGACGCGCTGATCGCGGCGCTCCACGACGAGATCGCTGCCGCCGACCTATCTGACGCTGACGCCATCGAAGCTGCGCGCATCGACTGGCTGGGGCGTAAGAGCGGGCGCGTGACGGCGCTCTTCGGGCGCATGAAGGACGTCGCGCCGGAGGACCGCCGGGCGTTCGGGCAACAACTGAACGCGCTCAAGCAGGCCGCCGAGGTCAAGCTCGCCGAGGCGCAGGACGCGCTCAAGGCGGCCGAGCAAGCCGCGGGCGCCCTGGATGACAAGGGAAGACGCCTCGACCTGACGCTACCGGGCCGCGCCCCTGCCCCGCATGGCTCGATCCACCCGCTCACGCAGACGCGCATGGAGATCGAGGCCATCTTCGCAGGCTTCGGCTTCGGCGTCGCGGAAGGCCCCGAGATCGAGGACGACTGGCACAACTTCTCCGCGCTCAACTTTGGCCCGGAGCACCCGGCGCGGGACATGCAGGACACGTTCTTCCTCGACGCCCCCCCGCCGAACGGCCCCGGTACGGTCCTCCGCACCCACACGTCGCCCGTGCAGGTGCGTGTGATGGAGCACACGCCGCCGCCGATCCGCGTGATCGCGCCGGGCCGCGTCTTCCGCAACGAGCGCATCACCTACAAGTCGTACTGCCTCTTCCACCAGGTCGAAGGCCTCGTGATCGACGAGGGCGTGACGTTTGCCGATCTCAAGGAGATCCTCGTGCGCTTCGCCGAGGCGTTCTTCGGTGGCGACGTGCGCATGCGCTTCCGCCCGAGCTTCTTCCCGTTCACCGAGCCGAGCGCGGAAGTCGACATCTGGTGGGCCGACGACAGCCTCCCCGGAGGCGGGCGCTGGATGGAGATCCTCGGCTGCGGCATGGTCGACCCCAACGTGCTCACCAACGTCGGCATCGACGCCGAGCGCTACACCGGCTATGCCTTCGGCATGGGCATCGAGCGGATGTGCATGCTCAAGCACGGCATCGGCGACATCCGCCTCTTCTACGAAAACGACGTACGGTTCCTGAGCCAGTTCTAGCGAACGGGTCCCTGGTCACTTGTCCCTCGTCACTGGCTATTCGTTGCCAGCGTCATGCAGAAAGACGACGTCCCACAGTACCACGAGTTGATGAACCCGCTCCTTGCGGCCTTGCATGAGCTGGGCGGCTCGGGTTCGATCAGCGAGATCAACGAGGCGGCGATTGCCCGTCTTGACGTACCGGACGTCATTCTCGAAGTCCAGCACAACCCGGAGCGAAGCAACCAGACTGAAGTCGAATACCGTCTGGCTTGGGCAAGAACCTACCTGAAAAAGTTCGGCGTGATCGACAATTCAAGTCGAGGCGTGTGGCTGATTCGCCCTGAAAGGCGTCACGTCGAAGCCATCGATCCTGATGAGGTGATTCGTGCTGTTCGAGAGCAGATCAAGCAAGAACGCCTTGAGCGTGAGGACTCTGAAGTCGAGGTTGCCGCAGAGGATGCGCCCGAAGAAGCCCAAACGTGGCGGGGGCGACTTCACCAAGTGCTGATGGAAGAGCTATCGCCGGACGCGTTCGAGCGGTTGACTAAGCGCATGCTTCGGGAGTCAGGTTTTGTGCAGGTCGAAGTGACAGGCAAGAGCGGAGACGGTGGCATCGACGGCAAAGGCATCATCCAGATTGGTGGCTTCCTGAGCTTCCACGTCATCTTTCAATGCAAGCGCTACAAGGGCTCGGTCGGTGCTCCCCAAATTCGAGACTTCCGGGGTGCTATGGTTGGGCGAGCCGACAAAGGGCTCTTCATAACCACCAGCTCCTTTACCCGTGATGCCGTACGCGAGGCAACCCGCGACGGTGCTTCACCCATTGATTTGATCGACGGCGATGCCCTCGCCGACAAGCTCAAAGAACTCAGCCTCGGCATCGAAGTCGAGCGCGAAGTCGTCGAACATGTCCACATCGACAGAGACTGGTTTCGTTCCATCTGAAACCAGCAGGCACGGCTCCATCAAAGGACTACTGACAACGGATCAACCCCGATGAACCTCTCTCAGAACTGGCTCGGCGAGTACGTCGTCCACGGCCTCGCGACGGACGACCTCGCGGACACGCTCACCATGCTTGGCCTCGAAGTCGAGGAGGTCACGCACGTAGGGCCGGAGGTGGACGGCGTCGTGGTGGGGCACGTCCTCGCCACGCGCCCGCATCCGGACGCGGACCGGCTCACGCTGTGCACCGTCGATCTTGGGGTGCTGAACGCAGACGGCGAGCCGGTGCAGATCGTCTGCGGCGCACCGAATGTGGCGGCGAGGCAGAAGGTGCCCGTCGCCACCGTCGGGACGACGCTGATGCTGCCGTCGCGCAAGGACCCGCACACGAAGGAGCCCGTCCAGATCAAGAAGGGCAAGATCCGCGGCGAGGTGTCGTTCGGGATGATCTGCGCCGAGGACGAGCTCGGCCTGGGCGACGACCACGACGGCATCCTCGTGCTGGACGACAGCGCCGAGATCGGGACGCCGTTCGTCGACTACCTCGAAGCGCAGGGCCTCGCCGAGCGCGACACGGTCATTGAGATCGCGATCACGCCCAACCGCCCGGACGCGACGAGCCACCTCGGCGTGGCGCGCGACGTGGCGGCGGTGACGCACCAGCACCTCGCGCCGCCCGTCGTGGACGAGCCCGAGGCCGGTGGCACCGTCGCGGAGCACGTCGGCGTCGAGATCGAGGACGCGGCGGCGTGCCCGCGCTATGCGGCGATGCTCATTCGCGGCGTCACGGTGGCTGAGTCGCCCGCGTGGCTCAAGCGCCGCCTCGAAGCCATCGGCGAGCGCCCGATCAACAACGTCGTGGACGTGACGAACTACGTCCTCTTCGAGCTCGGCCAGCCGCTCCACGCCTTCGACGCCGACCTCCTCGCCGGGGCTGGCAGTCAGGACAACACGATCCGCGTGCGGATGTCCGAGCCGGGCGAGTCGTTCACCACCCTCGACGACATTGAGCGCAAGCTCCCCGAGAACACCCTGATGATCTGCGACGCCGAGCGCTCGGTCGCCATCGCGGGCATCATGGGCGGGCAGAACTCCGAGGTATCGGACGGCACGACGAACGTCCTGCTGGAGAGCGCCTACTTCGACCCCGTCACCATCCGCCGCGCCGCGAAGGGGCTCGGCCTTCAGACGAACGCGTCGTATCGCTTCGAGCGCGGCGTAGACCCCAACGGCGTTGTCCGCGCCGCTGCGCGGGCCGCTGCGCTGATCGCAGAGGTAGCCGGTGGCGAGATCGTCCCTGGTATCGTAGACGCCTATCCTGCGCCCATCGCGCCACGGGTGCTTCCGCTGCGTCCGGCGCGCGTCACACAGGTACTCGGCGTGGAGATCGACACCGATGAGATCGTCCGTCTCCTGACCGACATCGGCATCCAGGTGGACGACGACGCCGGCACCACGCTCGCCGCGTTCGCCGAGGGCGTGCTGCTGGGCGAGACGCCGGAGGAGGCGGCCGAGTCCGCCGACGACGCCGCGCTCCGCTGCACCGTCCCGACGTTCCGCCCCGACATCGAGCGCGAGATCGACCTCGTGGAAGAAGTCGCGCGGCTCTACGGGTACGACAACATTCCGCAGCCGGGCCGCACGCTCGTGCCGCTGCGTCCGCAGCCGCTCCCGCCGAGCCTGGCGCTGCGCCACCGCACACTCCAGCACCTCGTCGGGCTCGGCTTCCGCGAGGTGTACGCCAACTCGCTGCTGCCACACGCCGTTGCCGAGCAGTTTGCGGCCGAGTCGCTCGTGGGCGAGCCGTGGGCCGTCGCGGCGACGCTGAATCCGCAGTCGGAGGAGATGGCCGTGCTGCGCCCGAGCCTGCTGCCGGGCTTCCTCACGGCGATGGCGTACAACCAAAACCGCGGTGCAGGCGCGCTCCGCCTCGCCGAGTTCGGGCACGTCTACGGGCGCACCACCGACGCTGCACGCACGGCGGAGTCGCCGGTGGAGGGCTACCGCGAGCGCACGAACCTGATCGTCGGGATGAGCGGGCGCGTTCAGGACGCCGGGTGGGACCACGCGGCTCGCGCCGTTGACTTCTACGACGTGAAGGGCGTCGCCGCGCACATCCTCGACAGCCTCGGGTTGCCGCTCGACAGCACGAGCGTGTTCACCGAGGCGGTCACGACCGGCGATGACCTCCTCGCGTACCGCCTCGACCTGAAGCTGCCCGGGCGCGGCGGCGGCGTAGTCGTCGGCACCATCGCGCGAGTATCGGACGCGCTCATGGAGCAGTACGCGCTCCAGCAACCCGTCTTCTTCGCCGAACTCGACTGGGACGCCCTCGTGCAGCGCGCCGCGAAGCGCCTCGGGGGCGGCTACGAGCCGATCAGCCGCTTCCCGGTCGTCGAGCGCGACCTCGCCGTGGCCGTCGCGTCCGGCGAGCCCGTCGGACCGATGCTGCAGACCGTGCGCAAGGCAGGCGGCAAGCTCCTCCAGGACGCCCGCGTGTTTGACCTGTACGAAGGCGAGCGCATCGAGGCCGGACAGAAGTCGGTGGCCTTCGCGCTGCGATTCGGGGCTGACCGCACGCTCACCGACAAGCAAGTCGATAAGCAAATGAAGGGCATCCTGAAGCAACTCACGCGCGAGCACAGCGCGACGCTACGAGGATAGTCGAGGGTCGAAGAGGTGCAGCGCTCGTCTCTATGCGTCAAGTCTTTTCGTCCTCTCCCCAGCTCTCCGTCTCCCCGGCTCGTTCTGCTCCCCGTTTCCTTCGCGGAATCGACGCCGTACTTTATGTGTTACTTGAACCCGCTGCGCTGATGGCCTCTGACGTGCCTCCGACAACCGACCGCGCGCCCCACCTCGTGGGGCTGACCCGGCTTCGCGCCCGCGTAGCCGAGGCGGTGCGTGAGATCGAGCGGTTGCGGGAGGAGAACGAGCGGCTGGCCGAGCGCATCGCTGAGTTGGAGGTCGCCGAGTCCGAGCGCCCAGCGCTTCCGCTCGAAGGGGACCGCGCGGCCATGCGCTCGCAGGTCCAGCGCTTCCTCGCGACGGTGGACGCGCTCCTGGCGCAGCCCACGCCCCCAGGTCCTGCTTCCGACGACGCATAGCCCGTCATGGAAGACCTCCACCCCACCGAGTTGCTCCCGATCCGGGTACGGATCCTCGACCGCGAGTATCCGCTGAAGGTGCGCCCCGAGGACGAGGCGTCTACGCGCAAGCTCGCCGAGAGCCTGCACGCGCAACTGAGCGCGCTCAAGAAGCAGATCCCCCACCAGCCCGACCTCACGCTGGCCGTGCTGGCCGCGATGCGCCTCGCGGAAGACGCCGCGCGGAAGGACGCCGAGATCGAAGCGCTGCGGGCAGACGTGAGCGCAGAGACGGACGCCCTGCTCGCTAACCTCGATGCAGTCCTGGGAGGCGACGAGACCCAATCCTAACGGCTACCAGGCTTTACAGAAGCTCCATGGAGCGGAGCCCTCTGCAAACGGAACCGCGCACACGGATCGCACTATACGAGGCCGTCCGGCACGGCGCTTGCGCTAGACCGGGCACCCGACTGCGGCCCCGAATGAGAACCCTGACAATGATCCTCTCGGGAGCCTTCCTTCACGCCTAACCAGCAGGCCACACGCGCGCTCCGGCGCGTTCACACGCGCAGGCTCGCCTGCCGGGACCGTGGAAGCAGAGAGGGCGTGGGCGGCCCCCATCATGTTGATGAGAGGGTTCCTCTTTCCCCGCCGCGGTTGGATTTTCATGCCCCGCCGGTTCGCCCGGCGGGGTATTTTTTTGCCCCGTGGTGGTGCACTCCTCACCCCGTTCCGAATCGAACCCGCTGCGGGCCAACTCGTACCTTCTGCGCCGCGCTTCACCCACGGCCTCGGCCGCTGCCTCGGTGCCATCCATGACTTCCTTCGTCGCCCTCCTGCTCGTCATTGACGCGCTCATCGCGCTCACGATCGGCGTGGCGCTCGGGCGCTGGATGAAGGGCAACGCCGTGCGTCGGCAGATCGCCGAGGCGGATGCCCGCGCCGAGCGGGTCCGCGTCGAGGGCGAGGCGCTGAAGGTCGAGAGCACGGCGAAGCTGAAGGAGCTGAAAGCCCGCCGCCGCCGCCTCGACCAGAAGACCGCCGAGGTGCGCGAGCGGCAACGGCTGGAACAGGAAGCCCTCGACGCGCAGCGCACCCAGCACGACCTCCGCAGCGAGCGCATCGTCGAGCACGAGGCGGCGCTCGGCCAGGCCGCTGACGCCCTCGACGCGCTCACCCGCGAGGCCGAGCAGCGCCGCACAGAGACGGAAGAACTCCGCGCGACCGTCCAGAAAAACGCCGCCGCGTTCGGCCGCCGCCAGCAGGAGATCGCCGCCCGGGAGCACGAGCTCGACAGTCGCGCCGAGAAGATCGCCCGCGAGGAGGAACGCCTGGA
>JBCCRG010000203.1:0-6717 GCA_039208155.1 Bacteroidota bacterium
ACACACGGACCTCATCGAGCGCTACCACACCAACGGCAGCCACAGCATCCCCAAGCTGGTCGCGTTCGACGGCGACGGGACTGAGCTGTTCACCTGGGGCCCGCGCCCGGCTGAGGCGCAGGCGCAGGTGCGCGCGATCCTCGACAGCGGCGTGGACCCAGCGCTCGCCAAGCAGCAGTTCGCCGACTGGACGACCGAGACGGCCGCGTGGCAGCTCGTGGACCGCGACCTTGCCGCACTCCTGACTGAGCACGCGCCTGTGACTGCGTGATGCGGGCGGCGTAACCCGAGGGCTCCGTGCCCGTAGCGCGCGGCACGAGCCTTTAGACCTATCCGGGAAGTCGGCCTGCACAGCGAAGCCTGAGTGAGCGGGCGCTGGGCAAGACACGTGAAGCAGGCGATGCGCCAGCATCGGCGTTGCAACGCAACGCCGCCCAGCGTTTGCGCAGCCAGGCGCAGCCGGGAGGACTTTCCGGACAGGTCTCTAACCCGTCCCTGCCATGCTTCACGTCGTCCGCCAGATCCAGCGCCGCTTCCCCGGCCGCGAAGACTCCGTCGTCCGCTTGCTCACGCTCGCCTCGGCCAGCGGTCTCCTGCTCGGCCTCAGCCTACTGCTCGCGGCCTGACTCCCGCAGGCTAGCTGCGCGCGCTCACCGTGCCACCGTGAACGTGCGCGACACGCTGTCTCCTGCGCCTTCGAGGCCCTCGACGCGCACCACGTAGACGCCTGGGGCCAGCCCCGCCGTATCGAGTGTGAGCGCGTGACGGCCTAAGGCGCGGGTGCCCTCGGAGAGCACCGCCACGGCCCGCCCGAGCACGTCGTACACCACCACCGTCACCTCGGTACCCTCGGCCAGCGTCACCGGCACCGTCACGGCACCGCCCGCCGGGTTCGGGTACACCGCTCCCAGCGCTTCAGTGCCCTTTCCCTCCGGCACGCTCTCATCCACCGCCACGCTCACCCCCGCCGCCGTGCGCCACACTCCTCCCCACGTCGCTGCCACCAGCCGACCGCGCCCGTCGATTAGCACGGCGTTGACCCAGTAACTACCGTAGTCCTCCGCCGCCGCCGTCCACGTCGCGCCCTCGTCCACGCTGTAGGCGAACGTTCCCCATCGCTCGCGATTGTCCTCGTCGCCTCGGAAGCCGCGCATGCCGATCCACACCGTCCCGTCCTGTGCTACGGCGATGTGGCCGCCGAAGTGCAGGCTCACGTCCCACACCGAGGCCTGGAACTCGTGGACCTCCTCCCACGACGCCCCGCCGTCCCGACTCCGGAACACGTAGCGATCTGCCGTCAGATACACCGTCCCGTCCGGACCCTCGGCCATGGACTCGGGTCGCAAGAACGGGAAGCCCTCGGCGTCGCGCCAGGTGATGCCGCCGTCGTCGGAGTAGCGCACCACGCCGATGAAGCCAGCGAGCAGGCGCCCCGCCCACGGCGCCGCTTGGTCGTCGCCACCGAGGAGGTCGTAGACGAGTTCGACGGTGCGGAAGCCGGTGGAGCCGAAGTTGAAGAGGGTGTCCCAGGCGGTGCCGTCCTCGGAGACCCAGACAGCCCCTGCGTCACCGGCCGCGAGCGCGCGGCCCTGACTGGCAGGGTGGCGCGTCTGATAGACTTCGCCTACTGCCTCCATATCGTTCACGCGCAGCCAGGTGACGCCGCCGTCGGTAGAGTAGTTCACCCTCGACAAACTCGCCGAGATGAAGTGACCTTCGTCGGTGATGGCGAGGGAGCGGCGCGGACTTGGATTGAAGCCCTCATTTACCTGGGGACCAAAGACAGCCTCATTGGGCGAGAGGCGGTAGAGTTCGTCACTGTTGGTCGCAAAGAGCGTATCACCGTAAAGTGATGGCCGAACGGCGAGCCCGAACATTCGAGCCTGGTCGGGAGCACCGCCGAGGGAGTCCCAGCGCACGGGCGCGGGCCCTAGCGCAGACTGCACTGCTACAGACTGCGCCGCCGCGCCGGGCGGGGACCACAGTCCCCCCAGCACGGCGGCGAGCAACAGACCTGCAGCGTTGAGCATGGTCGTGGGCCTGCTCATCGCACCACCGTGAAGCGCTGCGTCGCGGTCGTGCTCCCGGCGTCAAGGCGCACCACGTAGACGCCCGGAGCCAGCTCCGCCGTGTCCAGCCCGAAGGCGTGCGCGCCTGCCTCCACCCGCCCGCGCGCCACCGTCGCCACGGCCCGCCCAAGCACGTCGTACACCACCACCGTCACCTCGGTACCCTCGGCCAGCGTCACCGGCACCGTCACGGCACCGCCTGCCGGGTTCGGGTACACCGCCCCCAGCCCCTCACCGCCCTTTCCCTCCGGCACGCTCTCCTCCACCGCCACGCTCACCCCCGCCGCTGTGCGCCACACCCCGCCTTCGGTCGCCGCCACCAGCCGACCGCGTCCGTCGATCAGCACAGCGTTGACTCGGTAGCTGCCGTAGCCGTCCGCCGCCTCCGTCCACGTCGCGCCCTCGTCCACGCTGTAGGCGAACGTACCCCAACGCACCCCATCTCGGCGACCGCGCATCCCGATCCACACCGTCCCGTCCCGCGCCACGGCGATATGTCCGCCGAAGTGCTGATCTACCATCCACTCCGCAAGGCTGAACTCGTGGACCTCCTCCCACGACGCCCCACCGTCCCGGCTCCGGAACATGTAGCGGTCTGCCGTCAGATACACCGTCCCGTCTGGCCCCTCCGCTACTGACCTTGGCATGAGGAACGGGAAGCCCTCGGCGTCGCGCCAGGTGGTCCCACCATCGTCGGAGTAGCGCACCACGCCGATGAAGCCTGCGAGCAGGCGCCCGGCCCACGGCGCCGCCTGGTCGTCGCCGCCGAGGAGGTCGTAGACGAGTTCGACGGTGCGGAAGCCGGTGGAGCCGAAGTTGAAGAGGGTGTCCCAGGCGGTGCCGTCCTCGGAGACCCAGACGGCCCCGGCCCGCCCGGCCGCGAGCGCGCGGCCCTCGTTGGCGGGGTGGCGAGTCTGGTAGACCTCACTCACAGACTCCGCGGCATTGGCGCGCAGCCAGGTGACGCCGCCGTCGGTGGAATAGCTCACCTTGAATCCGTTCGATATGAAGTGTCCTTCGTCGGTGATGGCAATGGACTCCTCAGGGCGCGGGTTAAAGCCCTCGTTGATCTGCGGCCCGAAGGTGCCCTCGTCGGGGAGTAGGCGATAGAGTTCGCCGTTGTTGGAGGCAAAGAGGGTATCGCCGTAGAGCGTCGGACGGACGGCAAGCCCATCCATCCCGAACCGGTCGGGGTCGCCGCCGAGCGAGTCCCAGCGCACAGGTGCAGGCCCTAGCGCAGACTGCACTGCCACAGACTGCGCCGCCGCGCCGGGCAGGGACCACAGCCCCCCCAGCACGGCGGCGAGCAACAGACCCGCAGCGTTGAGCGTGGTCGTGAGCCTGCTCATCGCACCACCGTGAAGCGCTGCGTCGCGGTCGTACTCCCGGCGTCGAGCCGCACTACGTAGACGCCCGGAGCCAGCGTGCCCGTGTCCAGCCCGAAGGCGTGCGCGCCTGCCTCCACCCGCTCACGCGCCACCGTCGCCACGGCCCGCCCGAGCACGTCGTACACCACCACCGTCACCTCGGTACTCTCCGCCAGCGTCACCGGCACCGTCACGGCACCGCCCGCCGGGTTCGGGTACACCGCCCCCAGCGCTTCCGTCTCCTCAGACGTGCGCTGAACCGTCGCGCTCGCCCCTGCCTGCATGCGCGCTCCCGGCGCTAGCCCCGGTTCGCCCGCCTCGTCCAGCATCATCTGCACCACCTCGTGCTCCGGTGCCAGCGTGCGTAGCACAGCCAGTTCCGCTGCGGCCTCCGCTTCCCGCGCTGCCCGGCGCAGCACGTAGTAGCGCACCACCCCGCCTGCGATCTGCCAGTCGAGCACCTGCGCGGTGTCGAGGGCACCCTCCAGCCTCGCCACCTCGGCGTCGAGGGACGTGGCGGCGGCGAGCGCCTTCTCCGTCTGCGTGAGCGCGTCGTAGCCCCGGGCGAGCGCCTCGCGCGCCCAGAGCCGGTGGAGCGTCTCCTCGCTCTCTGCTTCGGTGCGCAGGAAGCCCTGGGCCTCCGGCATCTGCTCCACCCGCAGGAGGCGCGCGATCTCGCCGAAGGCCGCCCCGGCGCTGGGGTCGCTCGGGTAGCGTGCGATGAGGCTGCGGAAGGCGTCGTAGGAGGCGCGGGGGTCGCCCTCGGCTCCGAGCGCCATCGCTGCCACGAGCGCGTCGAGCGCCGCGCCGCTGCCTTCGCGTCCCTGCATCGTTGCACCATGCAAGGCCGTCTGGCTCTGTGCAGTCACACCATGCTGTACGCCTCCACCTGTGCGGAGGGAGCCGCCCGATACTGGGGCTGAAGGGCAGCCTTGATCGACCACGGGGACCTGCGTGCAGTAGCGGGTGATGTAAGTCTGGCCGCCGTTGCCTGAGGGGAGCGTGCCCGGGTCACCGCCGCCCCAGTAGTCGAGGTCGGCGTAGGTCACGGCCGAAGAGCCAAATGCCGCTGCCTTGCCACCGTTGGACAGAATCGAGTTGTAGCGCGTGGCTCCCGCGTAGCCTGCTTCGACGGTCGAGTTCGTAGCGGCGAGGAGTCCGGTACCACCGTTCTCTCGCACGGTGTTATATCCGTCGCCGAGGTCGACGAGCCCACCAGGCTGCGCCTCGAAGACGCCGAAGACGGCCTCGCCACCTGCGGTCGCGATCACGCCCTCGTCGTCGTTGTTCTGAATCAGAGTCTCTCGGAGATAAGCCGTCGAGTTGTAACCGACTGCGAGTCCGTCATCTCCGTTGTCCAGAATCTCTGCGTTCCTGAAGATAGCCGAGGCACTCGCGCCGAGGACGACGCCATCGCCGGTATGGTCCCGGATGGTGGCTGTGCTCTCGAAGCGAGGGGTGCTCTGCGCGCCGCGCACGAAGACGCCGTGGACTACCTCCAAGGCCGAGGGCACCGGGTCGGTGATCACGATCCCGTCCTTAAAGACGGGCGAGGCGTTGTCGATAAAGACGCTGCGGCCCGAACTGAAGACGCAGGTGGGGCCCGAGCAGTCCTGCGAGACGGCCACGCCGCGGATGGTACCGCCGGAGAGAGTGCCGCCACTGCCCGGCTCGAAGTGCAGGCCGCCCCAGCCCGGTCCGGTAAACACCACTTGATCTGTCAGGAGTGTGCCGCGAATGGGGACCGGAACGCCCGCGCCAAGCAGCACTTCAGAATTGACCAGATCGACGGTTCCGCTCTCCATAGCAATTGCACCGTTCACTGCAAGCACCGCCTGCTCCCCAAGCGACATCTGTTCGCCATCGCCGCCAAGCACCAATGATCCACCTGGTTCCACATCTATGGACCAGGGCTTTTGATCTACGCTTGTCCAGGTACCATTTCTTACGATCAGCTGGCCCTCAATGAAGAAGGGGGATCCCTGATCTTGGATCACTGTAGATCCTCTAAGATCCCACTCTTCAGTTTCCCCGGAAGGGATATCCGATGTAAAGTTCCTCCACGTAAACGCCTTAGGAGTATGGCCATTCGCCGTGACACCCTCTCCCGTTTTCAGTGAGATGAACACCCGATTTATGTCTTTCCATTCTTGACTACACCCTCCCGTGACCTAGCAAACACTCTCAGTGTTCCAAGGTAGTACCGTGATATCACTACTCATACCCTCATTTACTCCCCTGCTCCCAACCGTACCATCTTGCCTAAATACTGGATAATTTCCACCATCATTTGCAGGAACCAGATGTATTCCATGGAAGTCAGCCACTATTGCATAATCCTGCCGAAATACACCGTCCGGAGGTCCCTGACAAAAGAACTTTTGCCAGTCTTCTATGTTAGTCGTTCCACATATATGATATGTAAAACTCAGACTATAGTCAAAGGGAGTATCTACCTGCTCAAATATGAAAGTATATAATTTTGGCTCTGTTAGATCTATAACCCCAATACCAGCATTACCTGCAGTAGTTTTAGCCTGCAAAACACAATCAGCGTTTGATCGTATATCGTCAATACCATCCCTGTATACTCTCCTAATGATCTCAGTACCATCTTCATCTAAGATAGTAACTAGAACATCTGCGCCATCAAGAAGAACGAGCTGTAACTCATAGTTATTAAAACTACAAAACTTGGACCCATAGCTTTGGGCATAGGAAGTGTTGCATACAAGTAGGAACAGCAAAACGCCGAGAGTCTTCACTCCATGAGAAAATGGCTGCATAACTAGAGTCAGGGTAGACTTATGGAAAAACTGTGCATACACGCCCACTCTGGGCTACCCACTACGGTAACCGAGTTGAGAGCCCAAGCCAACAAGCTCTCTATGAATAGATTATTAATAACTACAACATTCTAATCTAAAGACTCTCACACAACCTTTACGCCGTACTCTGGTTGGCCTACAAGGCCTGCGAGGTCGCTGACTGCTACCAGGTCAATGCGGGCACATCAGACTCACTGTACTTCATTGATGGTCACCCGCAGTGGCGCGAGGCCCGTCGCGGTCGCTTCGAGCACATCACCTGCGTGGACTTGGCCGACGCCCTCGGGCGTGCCGGTGTAGAGGAGGTCGCCCGGTTCGAGCGTGAAGACGCGCGAGCAGTAGGCCACGATCTGCGCGACGGAGAAGATCATGTGGGCCGTGGTGCCTGCCTGGCGCGTCTCGCCGTTGACGGTGAGCGCGAGGTCGAGCGACTGGGGGTCCGGGACGGCCGAG
>JBCCRG010000204.1:0-6706 GCA_039208155.1 Bacteroidota bacterium
ACGCCACCGCACGGCGACAAACCGGCTGCGGCACACCGGCCTTCCCATCCCGCCCGTCCTCGTCACTGCCGACGATGTGCAGCACGGCAAGCCTGCGCCGGACCCCTATCGGCAGGCCATCGCGGGGCTCGGCTTCGACCCGTCCGATTGCGTCGTCTTCGAGGACGCGCCCGCCGGGGTCGCTTCGGCGCAGGCAGCCGGGGCGTTCGCCATTGGCATCGCCTCGACAGGCCAGCCGGAGCACCTCGCCAGGGCCGACGCCGTGATCCCGCGCCTCGCCGATGTGCATATCGCGGTGGAGCGAGACGGGCTGGTAGTTACCCTGCCCATCCAGTGAATACGTCTACCTCCACTCCTTCCACCGACCATGGCAACGACTTCGCTCTGGCAAGCGCACGCTCCAGTTGAACCTTCGTCTTCCTCCTTGCCCCCCGCTGTAGATATCGCGGTGATCGGTGGCGGCGTGGCGGGCTGCGCGGTGGCCTATTGGCTGCGGAAGCACGCGCCGAACCTCCGCGTGGCGATCGTGGAGCGCGGGGCGCTGGCAAGCGGCGCGTCGGGGCGCAACGCAGGCTTCCTGCTGCAAGGCACGGCCGCCGACGTGATGCAAGCCGTCGAGGACTACGGCGAAGAGGTAGCCCGGCGCGTGTGGGCGTTCACGCAGGAAAACCAACGGCTCGTCGAGGCGCTGCCCGCTGCCGCGATCCGCCGCGAGGCCGTCGGCAGCGCGATTGCCGCTGCGACGCCCGCCGACGCCGCACGCCTCGAACGCGGGACCGCCCTGCTCGCCGACCTTGGCACGGATGCGCGTTACCTCGACGCGATAGTGGCCAACCGCACGCTCGGTACGACGGGCTTTGCCGGTGCGCTCCTCGTGGAGGACGACGGCACGCTCGACCCCGTGCGACTCGTCCAGTACTTGGCGAGCGAGAGCGGTGCCACGCTCGCAGCGCACACGTCTGTCGAGGCGCTTGAAGCAGACCGCAGCGGCCCGCTCGTCCACACCACGCGCGGAACGATGCGTGCCGAGCGGGTCGTGCTCGCGCTCAACGCCTACGCACCGCTCCTCGTCCCGGACTTAGCTCCGTTCGTCCGGCCCGTCCGTGCGCAGATGCTTGCCACCGCGCCCGCCGCGCCGATCCTGACGCGGCCGGTCTACTCGCACGAGGGCTACTACTACGCCCGCCAGCACGCCGACGGCCGCCTCCTCGTCGGCGGCGCGCGGCATCGGCATCGGGACGAAGAGGTCGGCTACGAGGACGCCACCACGCCCGCGCTCCAAGCCGACCTCGAAGGCTATCTCGCTGAGCACGTCCCAACGACTTCGCCCGTGCAGGTCGAGCGGCGGTGGAGTGGCACGATGGGCTTCTCGCCCGACGGTCTCCCGCTCTTGGGTGCAGTGCCGGGCCACCCCGAGAGCCGCTGGCTCGGCGGCTTCACCGGCCACGGCATGGGCTTCGCAGTCCGCCTCGCCCGCCTCGTCGTCCGCGAGATGCTGGGCGAGGAGGACGAGTATCCTGACTTACTCAGCGTTGCCCGACTGGAGGCTGTCGACCGCCTCGCGTAGCAAACCCTCTGCGGCAAGTCGACCTCCTTCGATGAACTCGTGGTCTGCGAAAGCATCAGCAGCGAGGTAGAACTGCCACAAGACACTGTTGTCCTGAAAGTCGTAATAGAGGTCTACTGCGGTTGCTAAAAATGCCTCGCGGCTGAATTTTCCACTCAGGAATAGACGACAATGCTCGCGCAACAGAGCAAGAGCCGCTCTCTCTTCCGACTCCCATAGCTGGAGGCCAATCTCGCTTGCGGCACCGTCGAAGAGTTCTTCTAGTTTGGAAGTGGTGTCGTCATGCAAGTGAGCTGCCGCCATCCGCACGTGAAGTGAGTCGATACCAGACTCCAGTAGCTCACAAGCCCAGTCACTCAAGTACGGTCGAAGGTCCCGTTGCAGTCCGCGCAGCGCAACCATCTCCCGCGTGGTAGGAACGTGGCCGGGGTTTGTCGAAGACCCTTGACTCACGACTCTGGACCCTCGACCGCTTCGTAAAACGCGTCGAAGAAGGCGGCGAGCTTGTCGTAGTCCTTAATACCGGGCTCCGACTCGACAGACGACGACAGGTCCACGGCGTAGGGCCGCATGCGCAGTGCCTCGGCGACGTTGTGCGCGCCGATGCCGCCCGCGAGGAAGAGCGGGAAGTCGCCAGCTAGTTCGCGGGCGAGGCGCCAGTTGAAGCTCTCGCCCGTGCCACCCCAGAGGCTCGTCTTGTGCGTGTCGAGGAGGAAGTAGTCCGCGAGGTCTGTGTACGGCTCCATCAGGAAGCGAAGCTGCTCGCTGGCGGCGTCGTGCTGGACGTGGAACGCCTTGATGACCGGTACCTCGACGGCCGCGACGACCTCCGGCGGCTCGTGGCCGTGGAGCTGTGCGAGTTGGAAGCCGACCTCGGCGCAGCGGCGGTTGATCGTGTCGGCGTCCTCGTTCACGAACACGCCCACGGGCTGCGCGCCCGCCACCCAGCCGATGATCTCCTTCGCCACGGCGGGCTCGACGTAGCGGGGGCTGTCCTCGACCTGGATGAAGCCGAGGTAGTCGGCCCCGTAGCCCGCGCAGACGCGCGCGTCCTGGAGCTGCGTGATGCCGCAGATTTTGGTCTTTGTCATGAGGGTGATTGAAGGCGTTGCAGGAGCATGGCCTTGACTTTAGTGAATTCAGCATCGGTGAGACCTCCTGCCTCCCACATCGAAACGGCTCGGCTCAGAGCCTGGATAGGTTCGATCTCGCCGAGTTGAGCTTTTTTGCGCTCAACGTAGGCCACCCGAAGCTGTTCAAACTGATCCAAAAAGGCGTTGACCTCCTCGCTTGATGGTGCCCCAGGGTAGACAACGAAGTCATGGTCGTAGAGCGACGGCGAGAAGTTGACAGGACCGCCGTATAGATCTCGAGGATATCCTACCAACGCTCTTCGGGAGGCCCAGAAATAACCCCAGGATAGCACGACGCCATAGCCCCCGAGGAAGGTGAACTGGAGTAGACGAGCGGAAGGGTCAAGGAGGTAGGAGGTGAGCCCGAAGAGAGCAAAGACGAACGCGATGCCGCCGAGGTAGAAGGCACCAGGTGAGGAGACGCGAAGCTTCTTGCGACGCGCAGACGTGGCATCGTAATGGACGTAATGCTCGTAGTGGGAAAACAGCGTACGGCTCTGGACAACGACGCGCTCACCTTCTAGGAGATAGCGTCGGGTTGTGAGCCACCGTCGCTGCTCGAGACTGGCAGCGGCATCTGGAGGGTGTTCTACGTAAAGCCCAGCGGGCATCATGAAGAGAGAAAGCTGGTCCAGGTCGGCGTCTAGCAATATCACATTGTTGGGCGACGCGGGGCGGCGAAGAACTCGGCTAGTGTAGGACGACGTTCCACCAGCCTCGCCGCGCCATGTGCTCGTTGTCTCGCTTCTTCGTTGCTGTCTGTGTTACGTTGCTGCTCGCGCCGGGGTTGAGCGCGCAGTCCATCTTCGAGCGGGCGCGGCGTGCCGCCGAACGAGGCGCGGAGCGGGCCGTTGAGCGCGAGGCCGAGCGCCGGGCCGACCGCGCCGTGACGGGGGCCATTGCCTGCGCGATGGGGGACCGGCAGTGCGCCCGCGAGGCCGAGGCCGAAGGCAAGGAGATTGTCTACGTCGATGCCAACGGCGACCCCGTCGAGGACCAGGCGGCGGCCGCGCAGGCGACGCGGGACGCAACAGACGGCGCTGCGCCCGACAGCACGCGCCCCGGCACGGGCATCTGGGCCAACTACGACTTCGTCCCCGGCGACCGCGTGCTCTACGTCCACGACTTCGAGGGCACCCGCACGGGCAACTTTCCCTCGCGCCTCGACTACATCGCAGGCACGCTCGATGTCGTCGAGATGACCGAGGGCGGGATGGAGAACAAAGTCCTCCGCGTGGGCGAGGGGACGAGCGAGGGCGGGCCCGGCGGTACCGGCTGCTTCACGATCCCGCTGCCCGAGGCGCTGCCCGAGCGCTACACCATGCAGTTCCGCGTCCGCACCTCCGACCCGCAGCGCCGCGCGCGACTCTACCTCTTCTCTGACGGCAGCGACGACACGCCCGACACGCGCTGCACCTACCCGCCCAACCCGCATGTGGTCGTGAGCAACGCCGAACAGGGTCTCCAACTGCCCGGGGGCTACGGTGCCGCCAAGGCTACCGGCAACGTGGGTATCGAGTCCAACACGTGGTACGACGTTGCCATCGCCGTCGACGGGCCCTACTGGAAGATGTACGTCAACGGTGAGCGCGTGGCCAACGTGCCGCAGTACGACTTCCCGCGTGCGAGCAAGCTGCACGTGTTCATGAACGTCTACCGCTACGGCGTCTTCCTCGACGACCTGCGCATCGCCGAGGGCGGGCCGCGCTCGCTCTACGACGACCTCGAAGCCGACGGCTTCGTCTCTACGACGGGCATCCTCTTCGACACCGGCAGCGCCCGCATCAAGCCCGAGTCGACGCCTACGCTCAACGAGGCACTCGACATGTTGGAAGACCACGGCGACCTGAGCCTGCTCATCGAAGGCCACACTGACAGCGACGGCACGGACGCCTCGAACCAGACGCTCTCCGAGAACCGCGCCGCCGCCGTGAAAGCCTACCTCGTGGACAACGGCATCGACGCGGGGCGGCTCGACATCGTAGGGCACGGCGAGAGCGAGCCCGTGGCCGACAACGGCACGCCCGAGGGCAAGGCCCAGAACCGGCGCGTGGTGTTCAGAAAGAGGGGATAGGGAGGTGCGTGACTGGCTCCCTGGTCGCTCCGACTCCCTGTCTTTCTGATTCGCTCTTGCACCTGAGTCGCCGCGCTCGCATCTTGCCAACTGATTCTTTTTCGGACAGTTGTGCGATGTGTGGTGGCATCCGCTGGCTCGGTCTGCTCGTCGTGCTCGCCGTGGGGTGGGGCGCCGAGCAGGCTGTGGCGCAAAGGGCCGTCGCCAACGAGCGCGGTACCGAGCGGGAAGCATGGACGCCGCGCTTTGAGCGGGCGCACGACGTGGAGCCCCATCTGCCCCAGTCGTCGGTCTACGAGATCCTCGAAGACCGGCGGGGCTTCCTCTGGTTTGCCACCCGCGAGGGCCTCGGGCGGTGGGACGGCTACACGATGCGCACCTGGCGCGTGGAGCCGTTCAACGCGGCGTCCCTGCCGGGCAACGTGATCCACCGCATGCTGATGGACGGGGCCGGGTCGATCTGGGCCGAGGCGCAGAACAACGACAACCTCCCGGTGGGGGTCGCGCGGCTCGCGGCTCCGGACCACGAGCGGGTGCAGCGCTACGGCTTCCCCGACGGGCGGCTCTTCGTCGGCCCCGACAGCATCATGTGGCTCGCCGACCGCGACAGCCTCTATCGACACGATGCGGCGACGGACCGCTTCGTCGCGATGCATGCGCGCCTGACCGACTACCTCCCGGCGTCGGCCCTCACGCGGCGCGACGGCTCGGTGTGGCTGCCCACCTACGGCCCCGTCGTCGAGGTGTACGACCTGCCCACCGGCGTCGTCCGGCTCGTCTGGACGGACCGCGTAGGGGTCAACGCAGACATCGGCACCAACACGACGCTCGGGCGGCTCTTCGAGGACGCTCGCGGCGATCTCTGGCTCACCGGCGAAGCGATCAGCAGGCTCACGCCCGAGGGCGACCTCTTCGAGACCCACTATGCGCCCGTGACCGAGCTCCAGGCCTACGATGTGGAGACGCTCGGTGCGTCTGAACTCGTCGAGGCGGACGGATGGATCTGGGTGGCAACGCTCCACGGCGTCTACCGCTTTCGCCCGGGGCAGCCCGAGGCACCCGAGCGCTACTCGCTGCTGCTGCCTGGCGACATCGCCACGCAGAACTACGTGACGGCAATTTTCCGGGATCGCGCCGGGGCCTACTGGGCAGGCACGGTGTGGGGTCTCCACCGCGCCGACCCCTACGCCAACCCGTTCCGATTGATCGCCCACGACCCGTCTGACCCGGCGAGCCTCGGTAGCGGCCTGGTGCTCTCGCTGCAGGAAGACGAGCAGGGCGCGCTGTGGGTGGGCACCCTCGGCGGGGGCCTGAACCGGCTCGACCTCGCCACGGGCCAAGCCCGGCGCTACCCCTGGGACGCGCCCGGCGGTACGAACGGAAGTTGGATCTGGGACCTTGGGCTTCATCCCGACGGCACGCTCTACATCAGCGCGAGCAAGGGCCTGGACCGCATCGACACGCAGCGACCCGATCGCATCGAGCCCGTGCCGGTGACCCTGCTCTCCGACCTCCCCGAGAGCGTCTACGCGGCGCACGTGGACGTGCGCGACGGCTCTGTGTGGGTCGGGCAGCGAGGTGGGCTGATGCGGCTCCACGAGGACGGCGAGGCTCCCGTGTTCCTGGTGCGCGACAGCGTGGGCGTGCAGCACATCCTCACGGAGGACACCGAAGTCTGGATCGCGACGCTCGAAGGACTCTACCACCTGGACCGAGAGACCGAGGCAATCAAGACCTATCGGCACGACCTCGCCGACCCGACCAGCCTGAGCCATGACGCGACACTCTACGTCCACCGCGACGCGCGCGGTCGGCTGTGGGTCGGCACCAACAGTGGGTTGAACCGCTACCTCCCTGAGACCGACACGTTCGTCCACTACACCACGGCCGACGGCCTGCCCAGCGACGCGGCCTACGCCATCCTGGAGGACG
>JBCCRG010000205.1:0-6694 GCA_039208155.1 Bacteroidota bacterium
AAGTGTGAAGTACAGCACGTCCCGTTCAATCCTTTAGCAGCGGCCTCAATGCTGCAGACTCGTACTGACATCGAGCGCTTCATACGAGTGTGGCGCATTGTTTCAGTTGCCTTCCTGTTGGCTGCCATTCTCGGCCCCTGGGGGTTTCTTCCAGGACCACTTAAGTACGTCGGAGATGTGGCGAGTTGGCTTCTATGGGAGGTCCTTTTTCGCCCCTATGTCCTTGTGCCGCTTCTAGTCGGGATGTGGCTGCTCGGCCTACGTCTCTTTTCTGTCTACACAGGCTGGGCAGACCTCGCGAAAACGTACAGACTCGACTCTTTACGGGCTCTGAGTCCCTCACCTCGCATGGCGTGGACGAGCGGCTACATTGGCGGAACTGTCCATCAAAACGCAATCAAGGCTGGTGCTACGACGGAGGGGATTGTTCTGGCGGCCACCTTTTTTCTCTTCCGGCCGAGCATTCCACCTCTCCTCCTTCCGTGGGAGGTCCTTGACATCAGCCACCAAGAGATGAAGGTTGGAGTCCTGAAGTCGCGTGTCTCGTACGCAGTGCTTCGAGTGGAGGCTGTACCTGACTTCGAGCTATGGGTCAGCGAACGATCGTTCCGGCGTGCTGGCATCGCGGATGCAGCACCCAAGACTAATCGCCAGTAGCGAGCACACCAACCGCTCTGCGTCCACTAGCCCCTGACCATCGTGACCACCCAACTCGTCTTCACGCTCCTCGTGCTCGCCGTGGCGTTGCAGCGGATTGCGGAGGTGCGGGTGAGCAAGCGGCACGAGGCCGCGCTGCGCGCCCAAGGCGGCTACGAGGTCGGGCACGCGCACTTCGGATGGATGAAGGCGATGCATGCGACCTGGTTCGTGGCGATGCTGGCGGAGGTGTGGCTGCTCGACCGGCCGTTCATCCCGTGGCTAGCCGCCGTTGCCCTCGTGCTGACGCTCGCGGGGCAGGCGCTCCGCTACGCCGCCATCCGCACGCTCGGCGACCGCTGGACCGTCACGATCTGGGTCCTCCCCGACGCGCCGCCTGTCACGAAGGGCATCTTCCGCTATGTGCGCCACCCGAACTACCTCGGCGTGATCCTCGAACTGGCCGCCGTGCCGCTCCTCCACACGGCCTGGCTCACGGCCATCATCTGGTCGCTCCTCAACGCCTGGATGCTGCGCGTCCGCATCCGCGCCGAGGAGGCGGCCCTCACCGAGGCCAACCGCTACGACGCCGCGTTCGAGACAACGCGGCGGTTCCTACCTTCGTGAGCAATCGGGCCTTCGCGAGCAGACCCGCGCGGTTCGCCCTGCGTAAGACGGACCCGCGTAAGACGAACCGCAGCCGACAGCGTCGCGTAGGTCCCGTGCTTCTCTCCCCCTGCTCGCATCCCCCATGGACCCGCACGTCTTCGTCCTCTTCGGTGCCACCGGCGACCTGACCCAACGCAAGCTCCTCCCGGCGCTCTACCACATGTGCCTGCAGGAGGACGGCGACCCCGCTGACGTCCCGTTCGTCGTGCTCGGCGTTGGCCGCTCCGACTGGGACGACGACCGGCTCACCCACGCCGCCGTCGCCGCGCTCACCGATGCGGGGATCGCCCAGAGCGACGCGGAGGCGTGGGCACAGAGGCGGTTCGCCTTCGCCCGCGTCGGAGCCTACGACCAACTCGACCCCGTCTTCGAGCGGGTCACGGCGCTCTTCGCGGAGCACAGCTGGGCGCGCAACCTCACGTTCTACCTCGCGCTACCGCCGACCGTCTACCCGGACGTGATCGAGGCACTCGGGTCCCATCGTTCTGAGGAGGACGGCTGGATCCGCCTCGTCGTCGAGAAGCCGTTCGGGCACGACGTGGCGTCGGCGGCTGAGCTCAACGCGCTCGTCCACCAGCACTTCGACGAGGGCGAGGTCTACCGCATCGACCACTTCCTCGGCAAGGAGACGGTGCAGAACGTGCTCGTCTTCCGCTTCGCGAACGCGCTCTTCGAGCCGCTCTGGAACCGCGACCACGTCGAGCGGATCGAGATCACGGTCGCGGAGACGCTCGGCGTGGAGGACCGCGCGGGCTTCTATGACCAGACGGGTGCGCTGCGCGACATGGTGCAGAACCACCTTACGCAGCTCTTCTGCTTCGCCGCGATGGAGGTGCCCGCTGCCTTCGACGCGCACGCGATCCGCGAGGAAAAGCTGAAGGTGCTCCGCTCGACCCAGCCCGTCAACCGGCGTGGCGTGGTGTTCGGACAGTACACCGCCGTCAACGGCAGCGATGGCTACACCGACAAGGACGCCATACCCGACGACTCCAACACGGAGACGTTCGTGGCGCTGCGCCTCGAGGTCGCCAACTGGCGCTGGCAGGGCGTGCCGTTCCTGCTGCGCACGGGCAAGCGGATGCCGGAGCGCTACACCGAGATCGCGGTCTTCTTCCGCTGCCCGCCGGTGCGGCTCTTCGAGTCGGGCGGGCACGCGTGCAAGCTCTCCAACAACGTCCTCCGCATCCGCCTCCAGCCGGACGAGGGCTTCTCGCTCGCCTTCGAGGTCAAGGGCCCCGGCGAGCCGTTCTACACGACCTCGCAGCGCCTCGGCTTCTCCTACGAGGGCGTCTTCGGCGACCTGCCCGACGCCTACACAACGCTCCTCCACGACGTCGCGACGGGCGACCAGACGCACTTCGTCCACGCCGCCGAGGTCGAGGCCGCGTGGTCGCTCTTCGAGCCGCTTCTCGACGGCTCGCTCAAGGCCCTCCCCTACGACTCCGGCACGATGGGGCCCGTCGCAGCCCAGCGCATGTTCTACGGTGAAGAGGGGTGAGGCTGTTGGTAGGTGGCAGATGGTTTTCCGAGAAACCGTTCCGCCGGGCGTTCCACGATGAAGCTGTCTGCCCGCAGAAGTCGTCTGCCCACACCGGCTGCACACCATCCACCAAGAACCAATCACCATGAACGCCCGCCCCACTGTCTTTGAAACGAAGGACGAACTGGTCCAGCGTGCGGCGGTGTTTGTTGCTGGGTCGCTACGCGCGGCCGTAGCAGAGCGGGGACGCGCCTCGTTAGTGCTCGCCGGCGGCTCGACGCCGGAGCCTGTGTATCGGCTACTCGCCAGCGTGCACGCGGACGCGCCGTTCTGGGCCGACACCCACGTGTTCTTCGGCGATGAGCGCTGCGTGCCGCCGGACCACGCCCACAGCAACGCGCGTATGGCCCACGAGGCGATGCTGAACGCGCTTCCAATCCCTGAGGCCCAGGTCCACCGGATGGTCGGCGAGGTACACCCGCCGGTCGCCGCCTACGACTACGAGCAGGCGATGAACGCCTACCGCGCTGCCGCCCGCGACCCCGAGGCCCCGCTCTTCGACGTGGTGCTGCTCGGCCTCGGCGACGACGGGCACACGGCCTCGCTCTTTCCTGGCGAGGCTGCGCTCGAGGAGACAGAGGCGCTCTGCATCCACACCAAGTCTCCGCCTGCCTCACCCGTGGACGACCGCCTGACGCTCACCTTCCCTGCGCTCTCGGACACCCAGACGGTGCTTTTTCTCGTCTCGGGCGCGAAAAAGCAGGCTGCGCTCCACGCTGCCCTACACGGCCTCCGGCTTCCTGACCAAACCGCGGCGGTCCCGGCCAGCCGCATCACGGCGCGCGGCGAGGTGCTCTGGTTCGTCGACCGCGCTGCATCTGGGACGGGCGAAGACGGTACAGCCTAGCGGCGGCGGCCGCTCAGCGCAGCACGGTGAGTTGCCGCGTGGCGGCGAAGGTGTCACCGGTCACCTGCAGGACGTAAGCCCCGGGCGGAAGGGCTTCGGCCGCCTGGAGGGTAGACGTACCTGCCGCGAGCGTGCCCTCGTGGACGGTCGCGATGCGGCGTCCCAGCACGTCGAAGAGCACGGCGCGGACCTGCTGAGGCGCACCGAGGCGCAGCGTCCACTGCGCCGTCGCCACCGTTGGGTTCGGGAACGCCTGCGAGAGCACTGCCGATGCTACGATCTCTTCCTCGGTGGAGACGACCACGCCGACCTCGAACTGATGCTCCGCGATCTCGCCTTCGTGCTCGACCCGCCAGGTCCACGTCCCGCGCGTCCAGGCCGGGGTGATGTCGAACGTCCAATACCAGTAGGCCGCAGCGTAGTGCGGCGCGTTGCTCCGGAAGTTCCACGTGCTCGCCTCGGCTCCGGACGGATCGAGGAGCGTGAAGTCGGTGACGGCCGTGTCCAGCTGGTCACGGAAGTAGGCGGCGAGGAAGACCCGGTCCCCGTCATCGAAGCGGTCCTGGCGGGCTGGGTCGTCTGTCGTCGTCGGGCATGCGGGAAACGCGTCGGGGGGCGTGGCGTGGCTCATGAGCGCCGCGATCTGTGGTTCGTAGTAGAGGCGCTGCTCCGCCCACCACGAGGCGGCGTTGAGCCCGTTGCACGGCCCCGCATTCGGCTCGACGAGGTTGCCGTCGGCGTCGTAGAGCTCGATGTGGAGGTGCGGCGAGGTCGAGTTGCCCGAGCTGCCCATGACGCCCAAGAACTCGCCAGCCTCCACGCGCTCGCCGACGCCCTTCGGTGTGAGCGCGTTGCGCTTCAGGTGGCCGTACCACGCTACCGAGCCGTCGTCGTGCTCGACGTAGACCGCGTTCCAGGCGCTGCCGTTGAACGAACAACTCCGGTCCTGATTGCCGTCGTCTTTCCCGATGATGGTACCCGCCGCCGCCGCGACAACGTTGACCTTGTCCTCGTCCATAAGCGTCCAGCCGTAGGGGAACGAGAAGTAGTCGATGCCTTGGTGGTTGTAGCCGCTCGGCGTGTCGTAGGTGCGCGCGCCGCAGTTGAAGTCCTGGATGCGGCCCGGTGCAGCGGCGTTCTGATCGACGAAGTTGGAGATGCCGTAGAAGCCGTTCGTTTCGACGCTCGGGTCGGCCTGGACGGGTAGCGTCAGCGTGACGCCACCGCTACGAACGCTGGAGAGACGGCCAGCCGCCCGCAGTGCGGCCGACGACGCGGTCAGGCGCGCCTCGATGGCGGCTCGGTCGGCCTGCGTGAGGCATTGGGTGGCCGTGGCGGCACGTCCTTCGCCGCCCCCGAACACGAGGGTCGTCTGGGCGAGAGCGAGGGGCGCACCGAGAAGCGCCACGAGGGTAAACAAGCAAAGACGGTGGGTAGCAGGCATGGTCATGGGAGAGCACCTGAGATCCAGACGAGAGGGTGGGTACCAGACATCTACGGGAAGACCGGATCGACCTGGTCATGCCGCGCCAAATTGCCTGATACGCCCTCCAGCACTGACTGGCGCGGGCGCAGAGTGTACGCGCCGAGCCGTGGAAGCACAACCGATCTCACGGACTTCCCCTCAGGTCAGAGCCCGATCCGCGGCGACTCGGTACATGCGCGACTCGGTACATGCGCGCCTCTGAGCGCGCGAGGGTAGGCTAGCGCACCCGCGTGACGGTCACCACGCGCTCCGGCTGGCCCTCCACCGCCACGCGAACGAGGTACAACCCCGTCGCTAGCCCCTCCGTCGCCACCGGCAGCCGGTGCGTCTCCACGCCCCGTGTCTCAGGGGGGACTTCCGCTACCACGAGGATGTAGCGAAGGGCCATGACCGTCGGGGGCAGGCGAAGGAAGTACCCACAGCATAACCGCGCCGCCCTGCTTCTCCAAACGCCGCGCGGTTAGTCCTCGCTCAGGTACGTCGCCCGGAGCGTGCTGATAGCGGGCGGCTCGCCGATGAACGTGATCCGGTCGCCCTCGTGGAGCACGGTACGGCCCTGCGGCACCACCATGTCGTCGCCCCGGCGGATGACGGCGGCGAGGCACTCGGGCGGGAGGCGCACCTCCATGAGCGCAGCTTCGATGAGCGGGGCTGTCGCATCGTCGCGGCGGAGGCGGAGCGTGAGGAAGCGTTGGTCGCGCTGGAAGAGGTCGCGCAGCGCACGGGCATCGGCAGCGGCGAGCCAGGCGTCCATGAAGCCGGGATCGTCGAGGCGGCTCGCGATCTGGGCGAGCATGCGGAGGTGCTGGCCGGGATCGTCCTCCGGGCTGACGAGCAGGAAGACGGCGTGGACGAGCGGATCGTCTTCATCGGTCGGCAGCGCTGGGTGGGCCGTCCCGAGCGAGTCGGCCACCTCTACCTCCAGGCCGTGCCGCGAGCGGGCGAGCACCAGCACCGGCTCGTCGATGCCGAGGACGCGCAGGTGCGGGAGCGCGGCCCCGTGGATCGTGGGTGTCGCACCGACGCGCGTGCCGTCAAGGAAGCCGCGCTCCAACGTGTCGAGCGGCACGGGCACGCGCTGGGCGAGGTGCCCGGCCCCCTCGCGGAGCACATCCTCGAACGTCGCGTCGTCGGCCACCTCGATCACCTTCGCGCGGGCGATGACCTCGTCGAACGGATCCTCCTGGCGGAGGCCCTTCTCCTTCAGGATGCCCCGGAATTCGCGGTCCAGCCCTTCGTAGCGCCGCTCGCCGAGGAGGGCGAACCAGTGGTAGATCGCGCCGTCGCGGACGACGTGGTCGCGGGCGTACCAGACGTACCACCCGATGCAGAACGCGATGATGCCGAGCGTGAAGAGCACCGCCATCCAGCCCATGTACGCGATCAGGACGAACGAGATGAGGATGCCCGCGAGCTGCATCCCCGGATAGAGCGGGCTGCGGTAGCCGGGATCGTAGGACCGGATCCGGCTCTCGCGCATCACGATCACCGCGAGGTTGATGAGCGCGAAGATGGC
>JBCCRG010000206.1:0-6655 GCA_039208155.1 Bacteroidota bacterium
GCCGCGGCTCCAACGATCTACGCGGATCAGAACGACGACACGGTCTGGTTCCAGGACGACACCCGCTGCACGCAGGGCGAGGTGACCTCCGAGGTCGTCTACGAGGGCGACCGCGCCATCGCGGTGTCCTGGGACCGCGGCGTGGAAGGCTGCAAGTGGGCGGGCTTCGGCCTGGGCTGGGACAACTGGGCGGGCAAGGACCTCTCGGAGCTCCTCCCCTACGCGGCCATCTCGATGCAGGTGCGCGCGAGGGAAGGCAAGATGTACGGGCTACCCATCGTGCTCACGCTGGAGGACTACGGCGGCGGCATGGGCTTCGCCTACACCGGCAACCGCTACTTCGAGCGCCCCGCCATCGACGAGGAGTGGCAGCGCGTCCTCGTCCCCCTCGCGGACTTTGACCTGGACGTCGAAAACCTCGACCCGACGAACGTGAAGCAGCTCATGTTCGAGTTGCAGCAGGGCGGCAGCATCTTCATTGACGACATCGAGCTCGTGTTCTACGAGCCGGAGCCCGTCGAGCCGTGGATCGTGGAGGAGGAGCGCCCCGACCCGACCGCGCTGCCGATCACGCTCTTTGACGACGCGTTCATCAACAACAATGGCTGGGGCCTCGTGACGGACCAGTGCCAGTCGGTGCAGCCCACCACGGAGACGGTCTCGACGGGCGACACGGCGCTCTCGTTCGCCTGGGATGTGTCGAGCGAGGCCTGCTACGAAGGCATGGTCGGCGTGAGCTGGGACCGGTGGTTCCCCGTCGATGTCACCTCCATCGCCGACATCGCTGCGATCCAGTTCGACGTACGGCTTCCCGAGGGTACCGCGACCCAGATTCCCGTCCGCGTGGCTCTGGAGGACTACGGACGCCGCACCTCGCAGATCATCCTCGACGCCGAGCGCTTCACCGAGGCGGGTACCTTCAGCACCGAATGGCAAACCGTCACGATCCCGTTCGACGCCCTGCGTGGCGGCGGTCGTGAGCTCGCCTCTGCCCCAGCTACCGTCGGCAACCTCCCCGAGTTCAGCGACGGGGCCGACCTGCGCAACGTGAAGCAACTCATGTTCTTCCTCGACGAGTCGGGCGCGATGCTGCTGGACAACCTGCGTCTCATCGATACGGCGCGAGTCGACGTGGGTCCCCTCGAGCGACGGTAGCCCGCCTCGAGCATCTGCACGGTGCCCTGCTGCCCTACGCCGCTAGCCCTGCTGGCTTCCGGCGCGTCCATCTGGTTGATTTCCCCTGGTATATCCTCATGAGAATATTCTCCCTGTTCACCCTGGCATTGCTCCTGCTCGGCGGCACGGCGCACGCTCAGAACGACCAAGACACCACCACGGATCGCCCGGCCTCGTCGGGCATCATCCAAGAGGGCCCGAGCTACGACGGCGTCATTCCTGTAGAGATGCGTCAGGATGAGGAGGGCAACTGGACGCTCTATCGCGGCGGCGAGCCGTACTACATCAAGGGGGCAGGCGGTATCCAGTTCATGGACCGTGCTGCGGCCTACGGTGCGAACTCCGTGCGCACGTGGGGTGCCGGCGAGGCGATCTCCGTCCTGGACCAGGCGCACGAATTGGGTCTCTCCGTGGTCTTCGGCCTCTGGGTCGGCATGGACCGCCAGGGCTTCGACTACAGCGATACGAAGAGCGTCGAGGCCCAGCTAGCGCGCTTCCGCGATGTCGTGCGCACGTACAAGAACCACCCCGCCATCCTCATGTGGGGCGTCGGCAACGAGGTGGACCTATTCTATGAGGACTTCAAGGTCTGGGACGCCATCAACGACATCGCGGAGATGATCAAGGAAGAGGACCCGCACCACCCGACGATGACGGTCACCGCTGGCCTCGACGTGGCGGAGATCCAGCTCATCATGGAGCGCGCGCCCGCCATCGACATCATGGGTATTAACACCTACGGCGAGCTCGTAGGCGGGACCACGGAGTTTCGCTCGTACGGCTACGACGGCCCGTCCGTCGGCACGACGCTGCGCCGCGCGGGCTGGGATGGCCCCTACATCATCGCCGAGTGGGGCCCGGACGGCCACTGGGAGGTCCCCCGCACGGCCTGGGGCGTGCCCATCGAGCAGACCAGCAAGGAGAAGGCCCGCGTCTACCGGCTGCGCTACGAGGACGGCATCGCTGCGGACTCGTCGCACTGCATCGGCTCGTACGCCTTCCTCTGGGGCGAGAAGCAGGAGACTACACCCACGTGGTACGGCATCTTCACGCCGGGCGGCTTCGAGACCCAGGTGATGGACGAGTTGGAGTACGTCTGGACCGGCAGCTACCCCGAGAACCGCGCCCCGCAGCTGGACGCGCTCACGGCCAACGGTGAGGACGCCTTCGCGAGCGTCTACGTCGAGCCGCGCGAGGTCGTCACGTTCTTCGCCGACGTGACGGACCCCGAGGGCGAGGACCTGCGCTACGACTGGGAGATGCTCCCCGAGAGTACCGACATCCGCGCGGGCGGCGACGCGGAGACGCGCCCCGACGCCGTAGACATGGATATCGTCGGCCAGGAGGGCGGCGAGATCCGGGTCCGCGTGCCGCGCAAGGAAGGGCCCTACCGCATGTTTATCTACGCCTACGACGGCGACGGGAACGTCGCGACCGCGAACATTCCGTTCTACATCGGGTCGCCTGAGCAAGCTTCCGCCCGCTGAGCGGGCGCACTGGCTACTGCCTGCTGTTCGCGGGTACGCTACCTGTCTCGACGCTCTTTCATTCTACTGATTTACGCTTCCCCATGCCTCGCTTTGCTGCCACACTGCTTCTCACAGTCGGCCTGCTCCTCGTGAGCGTAGGCTGCGACAACGACCTCGCCGACACCGAGTCGGTCCCTGACGCCCTGGCGACGCCGCCTGGCTGGTCGCTCGTCTGGTCCGATGAATTCAACGACACGTCTCTGGACACCACGAAATGGAGCTACCAGCTCGGCGACGGGTGCCCTGACCTGTGTGGCTGGGGCAACAACGAGCTCCAGTTCTACGACGAGGAGAGCGTCTCCTTCAAGCAGAGCGAGCAGGTGGACAGCGGTGTGCTCGTGATCACGGCCGACCGAGAGATCGCGGACGGCGACACGTCCTACTCGGCAGCACGCCTTCGCACGTTCGGTAAGGGCGACTGGACCTACGGCCGCTTCGAGGTCCGGGCGAAGCTTCCTGAAGGGCAGGGCATGTGGCCTGCGATCTGGCTCCTCTTTAGCGAGCCCACCTACGGCATCTGGGCCGCCAGCGGCGAGATCGACATCATGGAAGCGGTCGGCAACAAGCCGGGCGAGATCTTTGGGACGATCCACTACGGCGACGAATTCCCCGGCAACGTCTTCACCGGCAAAGAGCGCGCGCTCTTCTCAGGCGATTTCTCCGATGAGTTCTACGTCTTCACGACCGAGTGGGAGCGCGTGGAGCGCGGGCGCGACGAGGACGGCAACGTGATCGAAGGCGTAGATATCCGCTGGTTCGTCAACAATGTGCCCTACTTCACCTTGACCGAAGAGGACTGGTTCTCGACCGGCAGCGAGGATCCCACCGCGCCGTTCAACCACGACTTCTACATGATCCTGAACGTAGCCGTCGGCGGTAACCTCCCCGGCCCGCCGGACGAGACGACGGTCTTCCCGCAGACGATGGAGGTCGACTACGTCCGCGTCTACCAGCGCGACGCGTAGCGCCGACAGCTCGCAGGCAAGTACGAAGGGGGCGGTTCGCGATGAACCGCCCCCTTCGTGCGTCTAGACCCTGTGCGAACCGGTGGCTATGGCCCCTGCACCGGCTACGCTTCCAGCACCGTGCTGACTTCGATCCGGGCGATGGTCCCGCGCCGCTCGAACACCTCGGCGCTAAGGTCGGCTGGCAGCACGGTGCCTTCGACGGCCTCTTCGCGCGTCTCGGAGCGCACCACGCGAATGCGCGGCGTCGAGGCGCGGTGGTAGACGACCGGCACCTGCACGTAGGTGAACGCCAGCGAACCCGTCTTCAGTGGCAGGGTGTGCTCTCGACCATCGAGGCCCACGTAGCGGAACTCGGCGGGCGCGTCGAGGAACTCAGACGCGCGCAGGAGGCGTGGCTCGAAGCGAAGCTGGCCGCTTACGACCTGGACGCCGAGTTCGCCCCAGCGCCAGAGGATGTCTTCTTTCACAAGCCCGGTCATGCCAGGCTGCTTGGCGCCCGCGTGGCCCGGAGTATGGGAATACGGATCGATGGGGAAGGCGCCGTACTCGGTGGGCGTCTTGTTGAGCCCCACCCCGTCGCGCACGTCATAGTAGGCCTCGGCGAGTTGACGCACCACGGCCGGGGCGGCCCCCGTCTTGTGAGCGCGCTCGTAGCTTTTCTGGACTGCGAGGATGAGCTTCGAGACCATATGCCAGTAGACGCTCCCAAGTCCTTCGTAGCCGAAGAACGTCCCGGAGCGGCCCGTGTAGGCGTGGTGGTCGAAGAGGTCGTCGAACAGCGTACCGAGGGCATCGCGCTCGGCCTCCGCCTCGGCATAGCCGCCCGCCCACAGCTCGTCGAGCGCGGTCTCTACGTCGCGGCGGTTGCGGAAGCTGCCATTGAAGTGGACCGCACCGTTGCGGTCCTGCACGACGAGGCGCTGGTTGCCCTCCGCGAGGAGGCGCTGGAGCAACGGCGACGCCGCGACGGCGTCAGCCGGTATGACGTTCTTCTCCCGGAAGCGCGGCAGGTCGCGGTTCGGGTAGAGCATGTAGGTA
This sequence comes from Bacteroidota bacterium, assembly GCA_039208155.1. Taxonomy (GTDB): domain Bacteria; phylum Bacteroidota; class Rhodothermia; order Rhodothermales; family Rubricoccaceae; genus JBCBEX01. Next base: position 4,712 of record JBCCRG010000206.1, read on the forward strand.
TGCTGGTCGGGCCGGTAGAGGTCGCTCCGGCGCAGCGCCTGCACCACCTCCAGCGTGGCCTCGGGGCTGAGCGCCCCCGCGCCGAGGGCCGCGACCTGGCCTTCGAGCATCGGGTAGAGGGTGCGGACACCGATGCGGTCCGACTCGATGCGCAGCAGGTTGTAGGCGTGCACCATGCCGTCGTCGCGGCGGTTGCGGCGCAGCGTGCGGTCCACGACCGTGCGGATGTCCTCGAAGGCCGCAATGAGGGCGGCCCTGTCCACGTCGCGCGTGTGCCCGGAGAAGCCGTGCGCGTAGAGCGCCTGTCGGTATGCGTCCCCCGCCTCGCCCAGCCTATCGACCATCGTCTTGCGGGCCTCGTCGGAGAGCGGGGCATCGTCCCCCCGCGCGTGGGCGCTGAACGTGCCCGCGATGGCGTCGAGCAGCGTCGCGACTTCCTCCGAGACCACGAGCGCGTCCCCAGTAGCGTCTTCCTCGAAAAGCGCCTGCACCGTGTCGAGGTACTGCCGCAACTCGAACAGGGTCACCATCGAGACGCCGTAGCCGACGAGCGCGTTGTTGGCATCGTTCCACTCCGGGCGCTGCGTGTTCATCCAGATGCCACCGCCCGGAACGAAGTTGGACAGCTTGGCGAGGAGCGGCACGAGCAGCTTCTCGGCCAGCGTGACGAGGTGGACGCGTCCGTCGCCGTCCAAGAGGAGCTTGCCGTCGGCTCCTACGGCCGAGACGCGATCTTCAATCTCCTCTTGGACGTCGTTGTCGAAGTCGATGGTCGTGCGCGGATCAGCGAGGAGATCAGCGTAGGAGCGGATGCGGTACGGGACGTTGGCGTAGGCGAAGAGCCGGCGGTCGAGCATTGCGCCGAGGCGTCCCGGGTGGTGCGCCCGCGAGAGGTCGAGCAGCTTGAGGAGGTAGATCAGCTGGTGGTCGCCCCAGTAGCCGATGTAGGACCACGGGTCGTCCGGCTCGACGATCTCCCAGTCGATGCCACCGCGCGCGATGCGGTAGGGGTTGTAGCCATCCGCCGTCGAGGCGTTGACGAAGACCGCGACCATGCTCTCGGCGAAGCCGGGGAACGCGAGCCCGAGCGCCTCCCAGTTCTGGAAGATGTCGCGCCAGTTGCCCTGGTAGTCGCGCTTGACGGAGCCGTCCTCGTTGCGCAGCGAGATCGTAAATGTGTTCCAGGGGCGACTCGGGTCGCCGTGGCGGCGGCTGAAGCTGAGCGGGAGGTACTCCAGGCCCAGGCGCTCCAACTGGGGATCGCCGTCCTGCTCGGTCTGCGTCCGGAGCATGTCCAGCAGCGTGCGGAGGTCTGTCTGCGCGGGCAGCGCTGCGAGCGGGGCTGTATCGACGGTCACGTTGCGCTGCTGCACGAACGCAATCACGTCGGCCGTGTCGATGGCGTAGCCGTCCTCGAAGACGCCGCCGCGCATCATGTTGAAGAGCACGTTGGTCCGGTGCCGGGCGGTCGTGCGGCGGTCGGCGGTCGCCTGGAGGCCGTCGGCGCTCGCCACGAGGCGGTGCAGCCGCTCGGTGCCCGCATCCGCGTCGGCCTCGACGGCCGCGATGAGAGCAGCCGGGTCGGCGAGCTGCGCGTCGAGATCCGCCACATCGGCGGCGTCCTGGTCGAGCTCCGCGACGATCAGCCAGCGCTGGGCGTCGCCGGGCTGCATCGCGAGCGTCGCGTGGGCGAAGTAGGCCCCGCGCTCGGCTCTCACGTCCCGCTCACTTGTGAGGATGTCTCCGCGCCGGAAGGCATCGAGTTGGCGCGACGAGACGAGGTGCGCGTCGGCGTCGAGGCCCGCCTGCCAGACCGTCGTGGCCTTGAGCGCCTCGCTCGGCTCCGCGCGGTCAACGGGCTGCGCGCTCAGCGTCAGCAGGCCGAGGCCCGTCGCCGGGTTGAGTTCGTTGCGCTTGTAGGCGTCCATCAGCACGCTGCGCTCC
>JBCCRG010000207.1:0-6653 GCA_039208155.1 Bacteroidota bacterium
AAGCTCGACTACCCGCGAGCGACCCAGATCGCAGCGAGCGTGGGGCAGGGGATGGCCATCCTGCTCGTCTTTCTCGGGCTCGTGTCGTTCAACCCGTTCCTGCTCTTCATCGCGCTCTTCGTCTATCTCGGCGCGCAGCAGGAGGCGTCCGCGACGCAGCTTCGGGAGGCCACGCGCGGCGTTCACGTCCGCCAGGCGATGGTCATCGACTACCACGACCTCCACCCGTGGCAGACGCTGCAGGACGCCGTCGATCTGCTGCTGGCCGTCTCCGAGCAGGACTTCCCTGTGATCCAGGACGGGCGGATGGTGGGCGTGCTGACCCGCAAGCGGCTCGTGCAGGCGCTCTCCGAGCAGGACATGCAGACGCGCGTGCAGCAGGTGATGCTACCGCCGCCGCCGCCCGTCAACGCGGGCAACATGCTCGATCAGGCGCTCGAACGCCTCCAAGCCGCCGACGTCTCGATGGTGCCGGTCGTCGATCAAGAGGGCACGCTGGTCGGGTTGCTCACGCTAGAGAACATTGGCGAGATGATGATGCTCGCCTCGGCGATGAAGCGCCGCACGGGCCAGGCCCCGTCGCTGGAGTCGCTGGCGGAGGGGCGCACGTAGCGCGTCCAGTGGTCGCGCTGCCTCGTCGGTGGCGGGCCGCGCGTGTACTTGTCGATGGGGTGTCGCGGGTACGGATCGGGAGGGGGTCTGCCTCTCGCCGTCACATCGCCGATCCAGTCCTCTCTGCCATGCGCCCGCTCGCCTCTCTGCTCGTCCTCACGCTATTCGCTCTCGCAGTCGTCGCTGCTCCCACCTTCGCCCAGGAAACAGCGGCGTCACCGTCCGACACGACCTACGCGGAGGTCTCGCTGGTCCTGGAGGGCGGCTATGCGCTCGTGCCTGTCTCCGTCGGCCGCCTCGACTCGCTCCTGTTCGTGCTCGACACGGCGGCCAGCGCGAGCGTGATCTCGCCAGCGACCCGCGACGCGCTGGGGTTCACGGAGGACGACGGCGGTATCGCCCAGGTCCTCGGAGCCAGTGGCCCGACGGAGTACCAGTTGGTCCAGCTCGACGCCCTCACCGTCGGCGGACGCACCGAGCGCGACCTCCTGGTGGCCGTGATCGACCTCGACCGGTTCGAGCAGGGGGAGACGACCTACGCTGGGATTCTCGGCAACGACTTCCTCCGGCGCTTCGACGTCGAATACGACCGACTCGGGCAGGTGCTCGGCCTGTATGCGAAGGGCACCGTACCGCCCGAGCGCCTCGCCGGGACCGTCGCAGTCCCGTTCGCTGGCGGTGGGTTCGGTGGCTTCGTCAGCTTCGACGCTACGCTCGGCGACGCGGCGGTCACCGCCATCGTGGACACCGGGGCCGGACGAAGCGTGTTCAACACGGCGGCAGCGGCCTTGGAGGGCGCCACGCCCGACTCCGAGCGCGTTCAGCGCCAGGACGAGGGTACCCGCGGTCTCGGCGACGCGGTGACGGAGACCTACCGCTACACGTTCGAGTACTTCGCCGTCGAGGGCGTTGTGTTCGAGCCGAGGGAGGTGCGCATCGCCGACTTGCCGGTGTTCTCCGTGCTGGGCCTGGCTGAGGAGCCTGCCATCATCCTCGGCAACGACGTGGTGGGGCAGCGCCCCGTGTTTCTCCTCTACAGCACCGGGACGGCCCACTTCGGGCCAGCCATGCCGTAGCAGTTTCTGAGCGTGTCTGACGTGAGTTGGTCCTGTCTCTTGATGCGCTGCCGCCGGGTGGCTCTGGTTACCCATTCCACCAACTGCGGTCGAGGGAGCGGTACTGGATGGCCTCCGAGACGTGCGCGGCGGTCACGGCGTCGCTCCCGTCCAGGTCGGCGATGGTGCGGCTCACCTTCAGGATGCGGTCGTAGGCGCGCGCCGAGAGGCCGAGGCGCAGCATCGCCATCTTGAGGAGGGCTTGCCCGGCGTCGTCCAACTGGCAGTGCTGGCGGACGAGGCGGCTCGGCATCTGCGCGTTGGCGTGGACGCCCGGCACCTCAGCGAAGCGCGCCGCCTGGCGCTGGCGAGCGACGACGACGCGCTCGCGCACCGACGCGGAGGCCTCGCCCGGCGCGCGGCGGTTGAGGTCGTCGAATGGGACGGGGACGACCTCGACGTGAAGGTCGATGCGGTCCATGAGGGGGCCGGAGACGCGGGCGAGGTAGCGCTGCACCTGACCGGGGTTGCACGAGCAATTGCGGGACGGATGGTTATGGTACCCGCACGGACACGGATTCAAGCTCGCGACTAGCATGAACCGGGCAGGGTAATCCACCGTGGCGCGGGCGCGCGAGATCGTGATCTGGCCCTCTTCGAGCGGCTGCCGCAGCACCTCCAGCACGGCGCGGTCGAACTCGGGCAACTCGTCGAGGAAGAGCACGCCGTTGTGCGCGAGGCTGATCTCGCCGGGCATCGGGTTGGAGCCGCCGCCGCAGAGGCCCGCGTTGGAGATCGAGTGGTGCGGGGCGCGGAACGGGCGCGCGGCGATGAGCCCGTGGCGCGCGTGCCCCGAGCGCGCGAGGTGGCCGCCGACGCTGTGGATCTTGGTCGTCTCCAGCGCCTCGTCGGCGGTGAGCGGCGGGAGGATCGTCGGGACGCGGCGCGCGAGCATCGTCTTGCCCGCGCCGGGCGGCCCGACGAGTACGACGTTGTGCCCACCCGCCGCAGCGACCTCCAGCGCCCGCTTTACGGTTTCCTGCCCGCGCACGTCCGCGAAGTCGACCGTGTGCTGTCCGGCGGCGTCGAAGAGCGCGTCGAGGTCGCGGGTGAACGGCGCGGTGCGGTCGAGGTCCTGGGCGAGGACGCGAAACGCCGCACCGAGCGTACGCACGGGAAACACGTCGAGCCCGTCCACGACGGCCGCCTCGGCGGCGTTGGCCTCGGGCACGACGAGCCCGCGCCGGCCTTCCTGGCGCGCTCGGACTGCCATCGGGAGGACGCCGCGCACGGGGCGCAGCGAGCCGTCGAGCGAGAGTTCGCCGCACACGAAAAGGTCGTCGAGCGTCGCCTGCGGGATCTGCTCGGTCGTGGCGGCGAGCAGCCCAAGCGCGATGGGCAGGTCGAACGCCGAGCCCTCCTTGCGCACGTCGGCGGGGGCGAGGTTGACCGTCACCGCCCCACGCGGGACGGGCAGGCCGGAGTTCTTGAGCGCCGCCCAGACGCGGTCGCGGCTCTCGCGCACGGCCCCGTCCGGGAGGCCCACGACCGTCCAACGCGGCAGGTTGGGCTCAATGTGGGTTTCGATCTCGATGGGCAGGGCGTCAACGCCGTGGACGGCGCTGGACCAGACGTGGGAGAGCATGAGCGGTGGGGTCGTGGGGTCAGCGAGAAGGGCTTCGCGCCCTAGACACCCGACCCGCGCGTTCATAACCCGTTCAGCTTCCGCCGGTGTGAGGAGCGGCCCGATAGTGCGCCAGGGCGAAGCGCGTGCGCGCGGCCTCGGCAGCGTAAATCCTCGTGCTGAGGGGCTGGCCCGCTTTTTGTTAACGTAGGGCCACACTCCCCATGACCCTCCGCAGCTTCCCTCCGACCATGCTTCGTTTTCCCGCTCTTGCTCTCGTGGCGGCGCTCGCGCTCTTCGCTGGATGCGACGCCACCGACGTCACGTCCGGCGACCCGACCACGATCACGCCGCTGCCGTCGAGCGCAGGCACGATCACGCCGGGCGACCTCGCCGACGCGCCGAACGCCGACTCGCTCTTCCAGATCGTCGTCGTGGACGAGCGTGGCGCGCCCGTGCCCGACCTGCTCGTGATGGTGCGCTCCGACCTCGACCTCGACCTGACTGCGACGGATCGGTTCGAGGACGGCGTCCCCAACTTCGAGGCGGGGCCGGTCTTCGCCTCGCCCGCAGACTCTGACACGCCAGCGGTGATCCAGTACACGCTCGAACAAGCGGGCCTCGTGCGCCTCTTCCTGAAGACCGCCGCCGGCGTCTTCCTGGCAGAGTTCTTCACTGCCGAGCAGGAGCCTGGCACCTACACCGCCGCGATCCCCTTCCAGCTCTACGACCCGGCCAACCCGGACGCGCTCGTGACGCCCGGCGGCGTCTACTTCGTGGAGGTCGACGTCGACGGCGCGAAGGCCGACGTGCCCGCCGTGTTCACGGAGTGTCCCTTCCTCCGCGACCTCCCCGAGGTCTGGGGCTGGCTCGGGACCACCGACGCGGGCGGCACCGTCCTCGTCGACGACCGCGCGCGCTTCCCCTCGACCTACACCAACTTCCCGGTCCTCGAACTCCGCGACGCGGCGGGCACCTATGGCGGCACGTTCACCTTCGAGGTCCCGGTCACCATCGTCGTGAAGGACCGCGATGGCAACGAGGCGACCTACCAGACGACCATCGACCCGAACGCGGTCAACTTCTTCGAGGCCGTCTGGAACCCGTAGGACGGGCGATTTTGGATGTTCGATTTGCGATTAGATAGTCGGACATCGAGCTGAATCGAAACGAACGCGGGCGGCCCGAGACTTCGGTGCCGCCCGCGTTGCGTTGCGAGAACCCAGAGACGAACGGCGCGTTACGCGACCGTCACCTCGTCGCTCAGGAAGACGTCCTGGATGGCGTTGAGGAGGTCGATGCCCTCGGCCATCGGGCGCTGGAACGCCTTGCGTCCCGAGATGAGGCCCATGCCGCCCGCGCGCTTGTTGATGACCGCCGTGCGCACGGCCTGCCCGAAGTCGTTCTTGCCAGACCCGCCTAGCCACAGTGCTACCAGTTCATGTCTGCCACTTGCAACTCCGCCTCATTAGCATCCTTGTGCTAGCAGAACAAGAGATCCAATGAGAGCTGCGAGAGCAGCAATGTTGGGAGCTATATTTTTTGCTGAGAACCTAAAAGCCTGTTTCCAAATGGCTTGAATCTCTGTGTTTGGGTCGGATTGAGGGGTGGCGGTAGAATGCCTATCTTGGTTGGTGGTCCGCATGGGTCGTTACCAGGTGAGTGCGACTGAAGTGAACCCTCACTACGGTGTTGTCCGCACCGTCGAGGTCGTTACCAGGTGAGTGTGACTTGTGCAGGCTTCTGCCCGGTGCGCCAACACCGGGCTTTTTTTTGCCCGCTAAAAGTTACGCGATCGTTACGTCGTCATGGAGAAAGACGTCCTGGATGGTGTTGAGGAGCTGGACGCCCTCGGCCATCGGACGCTGAAAAGCCTTACGTCCTGAGATTAATCCCATACCGCCCGCGCGCTTGTTGATGACCGCGGTGCGGACGGCCTGCCCGAAGTCGTTTTTGCCGGAGCCGCCGCCCGAGTTGATGAGCCCGATGCGGCCCATGTAGCCGTTGGCGACCTGGTAGCGCGTGAGGTCGATGGGGTGGTCCGAGGACAGCTCGCTGTAGATGCGCTCGTCGAGCTTGCCGTAGGACGAGTCGCCGGAGTTGAGCGCCTTGTAGCCGCCGTTGGAGACAGGCTGCTTCTGCTTCACGATGTCGGCCTCGATGGTCGCGCCGAGGTGGTTGGCCTGGCCCGTGAGGTCGGCGGAGGTCTCGTGGTTCGTGCCGTCGATCTTGAACGCGGAGTTGCGCATGTAGCACCACAGCACGGTCGCCATGCCGAGGTCGTGCGCGCGGCTGAACGCCTCGGCGACCTCCACGAGCTCGTCGTTCGAGCTGTCCGAGCCGAAGTAGACCGTCGCGCCGACCGCCACGCAGCCCATGTTCCACGCGTCCTCGATCTGCGCAAACATGATCTGGCGGTGGCTGTTCGGGTACGACAGCAGCTCGTTGTGGTTGATCTTGAGCATGAACGGGATCTTGTGCGCATACTTGCGCGCGACCGACCCGAGTACGCCGAACGTCGAGCAGATCGCGTTGCAGCCGCCCTCGATGGCGAGCCGGACGATGTTCTCGGGGTCGAAGTAGATCGGGTTCGGGGCGAACGACGCGCCCGCCGAGTGCTCGATGCCCTGGTCGACGGGGAGGATCGAGAGGTAGCCAGTGCCGCCGAGGCGACCGTGGTCGTACATCGCCTGGAGCGAACGCAGCACGCGCGGGCCGCGGTCGGTGACCGAGAAGACGCGGTCCACGAAGTCCGGGCCGGGGAGGTGGAGGTCGTCCTTCGAGATCGTCTCGCAGGTGTGGGTGAGGAGCGCCTCGGCCTCGTCGCCGAGGTACTCTTCGATGCGGGTCGTGGTCAGTTCGGCCATGCTGGAAGCGGGGGTGTGATTCGAAGGGACAAAAGAACGGTGAGTTTGCCCAAATATAGGCGAGCGGAGCGGGTGGCCCCGAAGGTCGTGGCGACAGCGAAAGCGCTTTATCCGGTTCGGAGCGCGTGAACCTCCGGCGGAATCGTCGCGGGGTCGCGGAGGAAGCCGGGAAGACCCTGCGCGAGGAGCGGAGCCGTGAGCAGCCCCTTCGCGCCGAGTGCGGTGAACGTCCACACGCGGCCGCGCTCGGGCAGCGGGCCGAGGAGCGGCTTGCGCGCGCCGTGCCGTGTCACGCGGACGCCCGCGACCTCCTGCGTCACCGCCGCATCGGCGAGCACCGGCAGCGTCCGCGCTGCCTTCGCGACGATGGCCCGCGTCACCTCAGGCGACGGGCGCAGGTCCGCGAACGTATGCTCGAACGACGAGCCGAGGATCACCTCATCCGTCTCCGGCGCAGGCACGACGTAGCCCCCGGACGACAGCGCAGGCAGCGCC
>JBCCRG010000208.1:0-6616 GCA_039208155.1 Bacteroidota bacterium
CATCGAGAGCGAGTGGCGGCGCATCTGCGTGAAGCGCGCCATCGCCCACGCCACGAGCGTGTTGAACAGGTTGCCGACGACGAGGAGCGAGAGCGTGATGCAGCCGAGGAGCATCAGGAACTGCTCCGTGGTCTCGAAGCCAGTGTAGTCGTAGATCCGCGCGAGCCACTCGTTCGTCTCGACGGATGCCGGGTCGGCTACGACCTGGAGGAACGGCGCCACCGACCCGATGCCCGCCACCTGCAGGAGTGCCATCAGGATGATGGCAGGGATCAGGAAGTAGATGCGACGGCGCTCACCTGGTGTGAGCACCATGAAGAGCTTGCGGTACGTGCCCATCGAGCGCATGGGAGGGGGCGGAGGGTGGGTGCGGCTGAGGACGCTACGACCGCGGTTGGAGGGCAGCGCGTGGCCGGAATATCCCGCATCGTGCCCGCCGCATGTGCTGTTTGTGCGAAGCTTCACAGCCGTAGCGCCTGCCTCGCTCGCGAAGACAACGCCAGGCCGCCGGTCCTGGGTTTAGGAACCGCGTGCGGAACCCCTCCGCACCCGCGACGCTGATAGAAACCCCAGCCCGCTCACGCATCCGGCCAAGTACGTGACCAGCCCCCATACGCAGACCCTCCACATCACCGGCATGAGCTGCGCTCATTGCATCCGTGCCGTCGAGGACGCACTCACCAGCCACGACGGCGTCGAAGTCGAGTCCGTCGAGCTTGGCAGCGCGACGATCCACTACGACCCGGCGAAGACGAACCTCACCGAACTAGCTGCCCTCATCGAAGAGGAGGGGTTCGCGGTGAAGGAGTAGCGTTGAGGTAGGAGGTGCGCCAGCCGTACCCTGTGACCCCCGTGCGGGGTAGAAATGCGCGCCCAGGACCGTCTGGGAATTCTGCAAGCGCCCAGCGACGGTATCCTCACGCTCGTCCTACCCCGCCCGTCTCGACTCATGCCTGCCTGGTACGTCCGACTCTACTGGCCGTGGCTGCCGCTGGTCTTCACGACCATCGCGTTGGTCTGGAGTGGGCTCTGGTTGGGGTCAAACGGGATGGTGCCCACGGTTGCGGTTGTGCTGGAGCAGGTGGTGCCCGAGGTGCTCTACTGGAACCTCTGGGCAGCGATTACGCCGGTCGTGTGGGTCGGCGTCCAGCGTGAAGGGGTTGCCTTTCGCACGCCGTCCCGGCGCTGGGCCGTACATCTGTTGATGGCTGTGGCGGCGAGCGGAGGCGTCTACCTCGCGAGTCTGGCCCTCTTCAGCGGCGTCTATCTCATCGGGCAAGACCTGGGCGTGCCGCAGCGCACACCGCTGGCATCGCTGCTCGACATCCACCTAGCGACGCTGGTCAGCTTTCGCATGCCGTTCGGCTGCATCGTCTACGCGGCCATCGCAGGCTTCGCGCTCGCGGCCGACTACGTGCGCCGCCTCCACCGTGCTGAGGAGCGGTCGGCGCGCCTGCGGGCACAGCTAGCCGAGGCGGAGCTGAGCGCGCTGAAGATGCAACTGCAACCGCATTTCCTCTTCAACGCGCTGAACACGGTCTCCGCCGCCCTCCACGACGACCCCGAGGCCGCGGACGACATGCTTGCTCGCCTCGGTGGCTTCCTCCGGCTTACCCTCGACCACGCGGACCGAGACGTGGTACCGCTCTGGGAAGAGGTCGAGTTTTGCCAGCGCTACCTGGCCATCGAGCAGGACCGGTTCGAGGAGCGGCTCGATGTCTCGCTCGTCGTGGCGCCGGACGCGCGGGAAGCCTCGGTGCCGCACCTGCTCCTCCAGCCGCTCGTGGAGAACGCCATGCGGCACGGCGTAGCCAAACACGTGGGGCCCGGGCGGATTGCCGTGTCCTGCGAGCGAGCACAGTCCGACGTGATCGTCCGCGTTACCAACACGGCCGCGCCGGGCGTTGCCGTACCCACGACGGGGCGTACTAGTGGAGGGAGGCTCGGCGTGGGGATCGCGAACACCCGGGCGCGTCTGTCGCAGGCGTTCGAGCGCGCCTCGCTCACGTATAGCGTGGCCGGTCACGAGGTCCAGGCGACGCTTCGGTTTCCGTACGTCCCGTTCGTCCCGGAATCCCGCCCGGCCGAAAGCTCGCTCGTCGATGTTGCTGCCTGAGCCGCTGTCTATGCACCGCCTACGCTGCTCCGCGCATGCCTGATCGTACCCCGAAACGCACCCCGACAGCAAACCAGACGCCCGGTGCGCAGCCCAGCCGCATGGCGGCGATGGTCGTGGACGACGAGCCGCCCGCGCGCAGGAAGCTCGTCCGCTGGCTCAACGCAGATCCGGAGATCGAGGTCGTCGCGACGTGCGGGGACGGGGTGGAGGCGCTCGAGGCGTACGAGGCGCAGCCGACGGCGCTGCTGTTCCTCGACGTGCAGATGCCGGGACTCTCGGGCTTCGACGTGCTGCAACGCCTGCCCCGCGAGCCCGCGCCCGTGGTCGTCTTCGCGACGGCGTTCGACCGGTTCGCCATCGACGCGTTCAACCACCACGCGGCTGGGTATCTGCTCAAACCGTACAGCCAGGCCCAGTTTGCGGCGACGCTGGCTCATGCGAAGCAGCAGGTTCGAGGACGCGCACAGCCTGAGGCGATGGCGCACCTCGCAGCGCTCGCGGACGCGTTGCAACCGACGCAGCCGTACGTCCAGCACCTCGCCGTCCGGCAGGCCGACCGTGTTGACGTGGTCCAGGTCGGGGACGTGGACTGGATTGAGGCGCAGGGCAACTACGTGCTCGTTCACGCCGCCGGGCAGCGCCATCTCATTCGCGAGACGCTGACGCGGGTGGCGTCGCGGCTCGACCCGCGTCGCTTTCCACGCGTCCACCGCTCCGCTGTCGTCAACCTCGACCGGGTCGCGTCGCTGATCCCGGCGTCCCACGGCGACTTCATGGTGCTGCTGCGTGACGGGACCGAGGTGCCGATGAGCCGCACGTATCGAGCGGGGCTGCGGTCCGTGCTCGAAATCGGTTTCTGAACGGGTCGGGTTCTGCTTCAGCGAGGAACAGCGAGCCAGTCGCCTCGCGCAGTGTCCGGGCCGTCCCGGCTCGGTCCCGTTCGTCCCAGGGTGGTGCGGCTCGCCCCACAGGGCTGAGACGGGGCGAATGAGAGGACTACGTTGCGCCGCGCGGCAGCGGTGGTGGCATTCGGCTTCGACGCCATCGTACCGATGCGTCGGTGCCGCTACCGCCCGCGCAGCTTTCGCACCCTCGACCTGCTCCCGACCATGCGCTACCCCATCCTCGTCGCTCTCCTGCTGCTCGCTCCGCTGGCCTCTGCCCAGACCGTCAGCAGCATCTCGTTTCCGACCTCCCAGACCATGGACGGCCTCTACGTGGACGACACGGACGGCCAGCTCTACGCCGTCGGCGGTTTCGTCGGGACGAAGGTCTACGCCGTCGGCCTCGACGGAACACTCTCCACGTTCGCAGACGGCCTCGTCGGGCCCATCCACCTCACGCGCGCACCCGACGGTAACCTCTACGTGACGGAGTTCACCCCCCTCAACACGGAGAGCGCGACCGTGAGCCGTGTCACGCCCGCGGGCGAGGTTTCCCAGTTCGCCGTCGTGCGGGCAGGCCCGAGCGACATCGTCGCCGACGCTGAGGGTAACCTGTACGTGTCGCACTACGGCGTCGTGAGCAATGACCCTGCGACCAACGGCAACGGCGACAGCATTTCCAAGATCACGCCGGAGGGCGTCGTTACCGACTTCGCCCAGGGCGGTCTCCTGAGCGCCCCCGTCGGCCTCGATTTCGATGACGCAGGCAATCTCTACGCGGCCAACATCTTCGACGGCCGCATCGTCCAGATCGCGCCCGACGGGACGCAGTCGCTGTTTGCGACGCTGCCGGTGCAGCAGCCGTTCACGATCGGGCACCTCGTCTGGGCCGATGGCAAGCTCTACGCGACCCACCTCGGTGCGAACCAAGTCCACGTCTTCGAGCGCGACGGAAGCGGCCGCGTCTTCGCGGGCTCCGGCGTACCCGGCCGCTCCGATGGGCCGGCCGACGAAGCCAGGTTCAACAGCCCGAACGGTATCGCGGCCTCCGTGACAGGAGATACGCTCTACGTGAGCGAATACATCGGTGCCGTGGATCGCATCCGGATGATTACGCCTGGAGGCATCGTATCGACGGAGACAGCACCGGCGACGTCTACCATGACGATGGGTGCGTTCCCGAACCCCTCCACCGGCGATGTTCGCCTCGCGTTCATCCTGCCTGAGTCGGCATCGGTCACGGTGTCGGTCTACGACACACTCGGCCGCGAGGTCGCGCGCCTGTTCGACGGCGCGAAGTCAGCCGGGGCACACGAACTCGCGTGGGAACGTGGGACGCTGCCCGCTGGCGTGTACGTGCTCCGGCTGCGCGCTGGGGCCCAGCAAGTGACGACGCGGGCCGTCCTTCGCTGACCAGGCCGCCGCTGACCAGGCCGCCAGGTCAGGCGTCGTCCTCGAAACTGCCGGGGAGGGCAGCCGTGAAGGCGTCGTCTTTGAGTTGCACGACCATGAGGTAGCACGGCTCATCGCCGACGGTACCGGAGCGGTGACCCGTGTGCCCGTGCTCGTTGGCGACCGTGTTCTGGTCGGCCCCGAACGAGACCTCGCCTGGTCCCATCTCGACGCGCTGGCCGTCCATCGTCTCGACGAACCAGTGCCCGCGCAGCGGCACGATCCACTGTGGCTCGGGGTTTTCGTGCCACTCGCCCACCCAGCCAACGGGGTGCATGGTGAAGAGAATCTGCGCCGCGCTCTGCATGAGCCAGTTGTTGAACTGCGGGGCGGCCCCTTTGCTGATGCTCGACTTCTCGTAGCCGGTGAGGGTGGCTTGGCTCTGGCGGCTCACGCCGTCGTCGTCGGTCCAGACGTGCCAGTAGGTGAGGGCGGGCGATTCCGAGGCCATGGTCGTCGGGGTGGGTAGTCGTCAGAGGGCAGCGTGCTAGCGATACTACTCCATCGACGCGCTGAGGCTGCCCCAGGGTTCCTCACTAGCAAACTATATCCATTATTGCAAAATAAACAACTGGTCCAGTATGCTTTCCAAGGTCACGTGAGCGTGTTGCATCGTTGCCGCATCTACGGAGCGCATGACCTCGGCGCTCTGTACCCACGGCTGCCCTTGTGCCGCCGCGAGTTCATCAGCACAGCCTTCGATGATGGCGTCTACGCTCGCCCCCGTCATTTCGAGATGGCACTGCAGCCCTAGCACGTGATCGCCCCAAAGAAAGGCCTGCGTCTCGCACACAGGCGTGCGGGCAAGATGAACGGCATCGTCGGGAATGGCAAACGTCTCTCCATGCCAGTGGAACACCGGAAGGGAAGCCGGTACGCCCGTTAGCAACGGGTGCGCCTTCCCATCGTCCGTGAGGTGGAGCGGGAACCAGCCGATCTCTTTCTGCCCAACGGGCACGACGCGGCTCCCGAGCACGTCCGCGATAAGCTGCGCGCCGAGGCACACACCGACGACCGGCTTGCCCGCCTCGATGGTCTCGCGTATCAGCGTCTTCTCATCGACGAGCCACGGGTAGCGGTCCTCCTCGTAGATGTTCATCGGCCCGCCCATCACCACCAGCCCATCCAGATCCGCCGTGTCAGGGAGGTTGTCTCCAGCAAATAGCCGTGTTGTCGCTAACGCGTGTCCGCGCGCAGCAGCCCAGGCCGCGATATGCGCCGGGCCCTCAAAGGGGACGTGTTGAAGAACGCTGATCATGACGCCATCGCTACGCAGTCTTGGGTTGGCTGGCACCGATCCGCAGGAAGACAATGCCTGCCACCATCAACACGGGCCAGAGCAGTCCGGTGACCGTTAGCGACATGGGCGTCCAGCCGAAGAGGTCGTCCAGTCCTGCGAGCCAGACGAACGCGGCCCCCACGGCATGGACGGCGAGTCCGATGCTACAGAGGACGCACACGATACCGAGCGTTCTTGCGAATTCGAGCCACAGGTCGCGCACGCCTAGCGTTGCCCGAGCGGCTTGACGCGGCGCTGCGACGGACCGGTGTACGCGGCGAGCGGGCGAATGAGCCGGTTGCCGCCAATCTGCTCGAAGTAGTGCGCGCACCAGCCTGTGATGCGGCTCATCACAAAGAGCGGGGTGTAGAAGTCGATCTCGATGCTCATGAGGTAGTACGCCGGGCCCGCCACGAAATCCACGTTGGGGTAGATGTTCTTCGCCTCGAGCATCGTACCCTCGACGGCGTCCATGGTCTCGATGAGGTCCATGCGATCGCTCATCATGGCGAGGCCGCGGAGGTACTTCCGCATCGTCGGCACGCGCGAGTCGCCAGAGCGGTAGACGCGGTGGCCGAAGCCCATGATTTTCTTTTTGTTCGCGAGTGCATCTTCGACCCAGGCTTTGCCTGCGTCAGGGCCGTCGATGTCGAGGAGCATGTACATCACGGCCTCGTTGGCACCGCCGTGCAGCGGTCCTTTGAGCGCGCCGATGCCGCCCGTGATGGCGCTGTTGAGGTCGGAGAGCGTGGACGCGATGACGCGGCACGTGAAGGTGCTCGCGTTGAAGCCGTGCTCGGCATACAAGATCATCGAGACGTCGAACGCCTTGACGACCTCAGGAGCAGGCACCTCGCCCGTCATCATGTAGAGGAAGTTCTC
>JBCCRG010000209.1:0-6598 GCA_039208155.1 Bacteroidota bacterium
ATCAACTCGGCGGGGACGTGGAGCCCGGACGGGCGCCAGTTCGCCTACGTCGTCTTCGCGGACGGCGACAACGAGATCGCCATCGTGGACGTGGCGGGCCGCGACCTCCTCCAGCGGCTCAAGGTCGAGGGCGTGACCTCGATCATGGACCCCACATGGGGCCCCGACGGCGAGCGCATCGCCTTCACGGGCTACCGGGGCGGCGTCGCCAACCTCTACACCGTCTCGGTGGACGGTGGCGAGGCGCAGCAGCTCACCAACAACCGCTACACGGAACTGCAGGCCCAGTGGAGCCCCGATGGCCGCACGCTCGTCTACGCGACGGACCAGTCGGGCACCACTTCGTTCGAGCGGCTGCGCTTCGGCGAGATGCGGCTCGCGATGCTGGACGTGGAGTCCGGGGAGACGACGCTGCTTCCGAAGCTCGGCGCGGGCAAGCATATCAGCCCGCAGTGGAGCCCGGATGGCCGCAGCATCTACTTCGTCGCGACGCCGGACGGGGTCCCCAATGTCTACCGCTACGCGATGCGCGGCGAGGAGAACACGGCCGGGGACTTCTACCGCGTCACCAACCTGGCCGCGGGCGTGAGCGGCATCACCGCTATGAGCCCCGCCCTCACGGTGGCGGCCCAGACCGGGCGGGTGATGTACTCCGCGTTCGAGGCGCAGGGCTACAACGTCTACACGCTCGAATCGGACGACGCGCAGGGCGAGCCGTTCGTGCCGCCGGGCTCCGAGATCGCACAGGCCGCGCTCCTCGTGCCGACCGATGCCGCGGACCGCAGCCGGGTGGACACCTACCTCGCCGCTGATCTCGAAGGGCTCCCGGAGACGCGTGACTTCCCGACCAAGGAGTACTCGCCCAAGCTCACCCTGGACTACATCAGCCAGCCAAGCGTCGGTGTGGGCTTCAACTCCGCGCTAGGCGGCCTGGGCGTCGGCGGCGGCATCTTCATGCTCTTCACCGACCAGCTCGGCAACCACCAGCTCGCCGTCACGGCGCTGGCCAACGGGACCTTCAAGGACATCGGCGGCCAGGTGCAGTACGTCAACCAGGGCAACCGCCTCAACTACGGCGGGGCCGTCTCGCACATCCCGTTCCTGCGCATCGGCGTCGCCCTCGACGACGACACGCCGTTCTTTACCCGCTTCTACGAGCGGATCTACTACTCGCAGGTCGGCGGCTTCTCGTCCTACCCGCTCTCGACCACCCGGCGCCTGCAGGTCTCGACCGGCTACACACGCATCGGCTACGATATCGAGTTCGACGACATCAACCCGACAAACGGGCAGGTCCGCCGCCGCAGCATCGAAGACAACTTCGACGCGCTCCACCTCGTCGAGTTGGGCGGGGCCTACGTGGGCGACTTCTCGTTCTTCGGCCTCACGGGTCCGGTGCGCGGTGGGCGCTACTTCTTCGGGGCCGATGGCACGGTCGGGTCGCTCCAGTACAGCACCCTCACGGCTGACTACCGGCGCTACCTCCACTTCCCGTCGATCCTCCAAAGCACGGTCGCCGTGCGCGGCCTCACGCAGGGACGCTATGGGCCTGGGGCCGAAGACAACGCGCTCCGTCCCTACTTCCTCGGCTTCGACTTCCGCTACGGCCCGCTCGTTCGTGGCTACTCGTTCGGGTCGCTCACCAACGAGTCCTACGGCGAGCTTGAAGACCGGCTCTTCGGCAACCGGTTCGGCGCGGTCAACCTGGAGTGGCGCATCCCGCTCTTCGGCTCGTCCGAGTTTGGGCTGATCAACTTCCCGTACCTCCCAACCACGTTCACCCTCTTCGCCGACGCCGCCATGGCGTGGGGCACGGTGAGCGAGCGCTCGTTCCTCAACGCCGACACCGGCAACGTGGAGATCGACGCCGTCGGGCAGGAATTCTCGCGGGCACGGCCGCTCTACAGCGTGGGCGCCTCAACGCGCATCAACGTGTTCGGTGCGCTCATCCTGGAGCCGTACCTCGCCGTGCCGTTCTCGCGCGACGACCGGCAGACGGTCTGGGGGCTCAACTTCCTCCCGGGCTGGTAGCGGCTGTCGGCTGTCGGCTGTCGGCTGTCGGCGAAGAAGCAAATGCAAACGTTCGAGGGCTCCACGCGAACGCCGTGTGGGGCCCTCGAACGTTTGCGCCCGCCAGGTCGTAGCGGTCGGATATTGGAGCGCATCCACGCTTTGCCATGCTGATGGCCGCCGGCCACCTCGCCATGTACCACCGCCTCCGCCCCCTCCTCTTCCGCCTCGACGCGGAGCAGGCACACCACGCTGGAATGCTCGCCGCCGGGCTCGGCCAGCGCGTTCCCGGCGTGGTACGCCGCCTCTTCGCCCAC
Source organism: Bacteroidota bacterium (assembly GCA_039208155.1). Classification (GTDB taxonomy): domain Bacteria; phylum Bacteroidota; class Rhodothermia; order Rhodothermales; family Rubricoccaceae; genus JBCBEX01. The sequence goes on from JBCCRG010000209.1 coordinate 2,328, forward strand.
GACGACCCGCGCCTCGCCCAGACGCTCTGGCCGGAGCGGGGTGGGCTCCACTTCCGCAACCCGGTCGGCCTCGCGGCGGGCTTCGACAAGAACGCGAGCCGCATCGGGTTCTGGGAGGCGCTCGGCTTTGGATTCGCGGAAGTCGGCTCGGTGACGGCACGCGCGAGCCAGGGCAACCCACTGCCCCGCGCCTTCCGGCTCCCCGCTGACGCGGCGCTCGTCAACCGGATGGGGCTCAACAACGACGGGGCCGCCACCGTCGCCGCGCGCCTGGCCGCGATAGACGTACCCGACGGCTTGGTGCTCGGCATCAACGTCGCGAAGACGCACAGCCCCGACATCCTCGGCGAGGCCGCCCTGGACGACTTCGCGGAGAGCGTCCGGCACGTCGCCCCGCATGCGGCGTACCTCGCGCTCAACGTGTCGTGCCCGAACACAGCGGAGGGCAAAACCTTCGAGGAGCCCGAGGCGCTGGACGCACTCGTGACGCGGGTCATGACCGAGTTGGACGCGCTGGCAGGGCACCGTCCGCCGGTTCTGGTGAAGTTCTCGCCTCCCGCCGTCGTGGCGGGCCACCTCGACTTCGGCGGCACGGCCGAACTCGTCGCGCTCGCGCTCGGGCACGGCGTCGATGGCTTCATCGCCACCAACACAGCCTCGGACCGCGTGCTCGTGTCGGCGGACCGGGCCACGCTCGACCGGATCGGACGCGGTGGCCTGAGCGGAGCGCCGCTCCAGGCGCGCTCGACGGCGCTCGTGCGCCACCTCTACCAGCTCACCAACGGAGCCGTGCCCATCATCGGCGTCGGCGGGGTGGACTCGGGCGCGGCGGCCTACGCCAAGATCTGCGCGGGCGCATCGCTGGTATCGCTTTACACCGGGCTCGTCTACGAAGGCCCAGGGCTCGTTGGTCGCATCAACCACGACCTAGTCCGCTTCCTCGACCTCGACGGCTTGGCGTCCATCGCGGAGGCCGTGGGCGTGGATGCGTGAGCGCCCGCCAGCCCTCCGCTGCGGGATGGGGCTACCAGGAGCACCGCGTAGCGTCGGGGTTGTCAGGCGGGGTGCTGTTGTCGTTCCCATCCGTCCAGGAATCGGACTCTTGCCAGAAATCGCTCCGGAAGACGAGGCAGGCGGGGTTTGTCCCGAAGACATAGACCTCCACCCGCGTCATGCCTGACTGGACCGGAATCTGGTGGATGTGGATGTACGGCACGGTCCCGTTCTGCACGACATGGCGCCGGACGCCGTTGGCCGTCGTCGCTGTGCGCGTCCTCCCGACATAGCTGTCGGTAGCGTCGAGCGGGTAGCCGAGATCGGAAATCGTGAGGCTGGCCAGGTTGGAGGCGTCCTCACCGCCGCCGCCCAGCGCAGAGGGCGTCTTGTACCAGGCGACGATCTCGGCGGCCAGCTCCACGCCCAGCTGGGCGTAGCGGTCGAGCTCCGACTTCGCGCGGTTCTCCTCGAAGGACTGAATGCCCACGACGACGGCGAGGCCGACGATCACGATGCCGAGGACGAGAAGGAGAAGTTGTTGCTGGCCCATCCGATTGCTGGAGCGGACTGTAGGTGAATGGGGACGCCGTGCCGTCCGTCAAACCGTATGCCGTGCCCTTCATGGTGCCGTCGCTCTATCGAACACCCGAGAGCGCGGCTGCTTCATTTTGCGCGGTTGGAACGTTTTTCAGGCACCCGTTGCCCGAGGAGCCCGCTTCAGTGTGCGCTCGCGTCTACCCAGCCCTACACCTTTCGCCCGCATTGGAACGCTGCGCCGGTATCTTTTGCGCCTCCGCTCTTCCACCGCCTCTCCATGTTGCGCCTCTCCGTCTTGCTCGCCGCGGTGCTGCTCGCCGCTGGGCTTCCCGCCCGCGCTCAGTCCGACCGCATCCAGTCTGATCGCATCCAGGCTACCGACCTCTTCCGCATCCAGCAGCTCGGCGACGTGACGCTGTCGCCGTCGGGCCGCTTTGCCGTCTACACCGTGAAGTCGGTCGTGGAGGAAGACGGCGACCGCCGCTACCGCACGCACCTGTGGCTGGCCGACACCGAAGCCGGGCGCGCACCCCGTCCGCTCACGCGTGGCGAGACGAGCGCCACGCAGCCGTCGTGGGCCCCCGACGAGGCGTCGGTAGCGTTCGTGCGGACTGTGGATGGGAGGCCGCAGGTGTTTGTGCTGCCGCTCAACGGCGGCGAGGCGTTTCAGGCGACGGCGCTCCCGCATGGGGCAAGCCGCCCGCAGTGGTCGCCCGACGGCACCCGCCTGCTCGTCGCCTCGACGCTGCCGCACCACGCCGTGGACTCGCTCACGTCCGAACGACCCACGTGGAGCCAGGAGCGTCCGGGCCGCGCTGCCCCGCCACGCGCTGCGGCCAACCCCGATGGCTCGCTGGCCGCCGTGCAAGCCTACCTCGACGCTGCCGCGACGACCTCGCTCACCGACGACGGCCCGCGCATCGCGGAGGTGACCTCCCGGCTCGATTTCCAGGGTGAGCAGGGCCTCGACCCGATGCCGAGCTACACGCACTACTACGTCGTGCCCGTCCGCTTCGATGGAAGCATCGGCGAAGCGGAGGCCATCACGACGGGCTTCCGCTCGCACTCGGGCGGGGCGTGGATGCGCGACGGCCAGCACATCCTCGTCGCGACGCGCATGCAGGAGGACCTCCACCCCGACCGTGACCGCTCGCAGGCGCTCTACATGCGCCGCCTCACCGACGACCGCTACCGTACGATCCTCGAACTCGACGACTGGCGGCTCGCGCGCCCGACGCCCTCCCCCGACGGCTTCTCGGTGGCATTCCTCGCCGAGCGCCTCGCCGACGCGGGCTACGCGCAGTTGGAGGTCGGCGTCCTCCGCCTCGACGGCAGCGCGCCCGAGTTTCTCACGGACGACTTCGACCGCAGCGTGAGCGACTTCGCGTGGTCGGCGAACGGGTGGTTCGTCTACTTCGTCGCGCCTGACCGGGGCGGTTTCCCGCTCTTCCGCGCGCCCACCGGTTACGCTCCGCTCCCGCAGCGCCAGTTCACCGGCGAGGAGTACGAGGCTGCCGCCGACAGCGCCGCCGTCGCTGACTCGCTCCGCGCCATTGGGGAATTGCCAGGCGAAGACGAAGGCACGGGGCTCGAAGCCGAGTTCGAGATTCCCGAGATCAGCCCCGAGGAGCGCGCTCGCGCCGACAGCCTCGCTCGCGCCGCCGCCGACTCGGCGTTTGTCGCCGACAGCCTGGCGCTCACGGCCATCCAGCGCATCACGGCTGCCGACACCGGCATCCGCAGCTTCGACGCCGGGCCCGCCACCCTCGCGTACGTGGAGACGACGATGCGCAACCCCTACGAACTCGTCGCGACAAGCCTCGGCGGCCAGCGCGTCCGCCGCCTCACCCGTCACAATGCCGCCTGGCTAGAGGGCAAGCGCCTCGCCGCGTACACCCCCTACTCCGCCGCGCAGCTTATCACCGACACGCTCAGCGTCACGCCCGGCCTCGGCTTCGCGCCGGACACGGTCGTGCTCGACACGATCTCGACCGACCTCGACGTGTGGGTGCTGGAGCCGCCTGGCCGCCAAGGTCAGGCCCCGCTCCTCGTGCAAATCCACGGCGGCCCGATGGCGATGTGGGGCCCCGGCGAGGCAACGATGTGGCACGAGTTCCAGTACCTCGCCGCGCAGGGCTACGGCATCGTGTTCACGAACCCGCGCGGCTCGGGCGGCTACGGCACCGCGTTCCGCCGCGCCAACTTCCAGGACTGGGGCGTGGGCCCCACCGACGACGTGCTCGCTGCCGCCGACCTCGCCGCGGCGCTGCCGTGGGTGGACGCGCAGCGGCAGGTTGTCACGGGCGGCTCGTACGCGGGCTACCTCACGGCGTGGATCGTCTCGCAGACGGACCGCTTCCGCGCCGCCGTCGCCCAGCGCGGGGTCTACGACCTCGATACGTTCTTCGGCGAGGGAAACGCGTGGCGGCTCGTGGAGTCGCACTTCGGCGGCTTCCCGTGGGACGAGGAGGCCAGCATCGCGCTCGCGCTCAACTCGCCGCTGACATTCGTGACCGACATCCGCACCCCGCTGCTGATCCTGCACGCGAGCCAGGACCTCCGCACGGGCGTCTCGCAGTCGGAGATGCTCTACCGCAGCCTCAAGGTGCTGGAGCGCCCCGTCGAGTACGTCCGCTACCCGAACGCGGGCCACGACCTCTCGCGCACCGGCGACCCCGACCAGCGCCTCGACCGCCTGCTGCGGATTCGCGAGTTCCTGGGGCGGTACGTGGAGTAGG
>JBCCRG010000210.1:0-6573 GCA_039208155.1 Bacteroidota bacterium
GGCGGATCGGGGAACTGACCCTGGAACACATAGGAGCCTTCTTGGGCGTGCGCTGTCCCCGCCACGAGGGCGAGAGCACAGGCGAACAGTAGCAGTCTGTACATGATGAGTAGAACTGAGTGAGAGAGGTCAGTGAGAGAGGTCCCCTCACTGGTGAGATGTGCATGGAACTGAGGATCCCATCCACAATACGATGGGCTTAGCTACCCTGGATGCGTGCTTCGATACGGATGACGGTGCTGCGCTCCGTGATTGGGTCGTCTTCGCTGCCGTCCCCCGTGATGAACGTGCGGAGCGTGTAGAGCCCAGTTCCTGGATCCCAGCCAAACCCGTCGATGCGGACACGCTCGCCAGCGTCTTGTGGGCCGATGACGCCCGTGTAAAGAGGCGTGCCGTTTCCATTGGTATCGACGATGTAGACCGGGTCGCGGAACGATTGGCTGGGGTCGACAAAGTCGGTCCCCACAAACAGGGTCCCGTCCGCGGCGAGTGCGATACGGCGTGCGGTGGCGTTGGTCGAAGGATCGAGCGAGAAGTAGGGCTCCTCCGCGCCCAGGCTACCCGGACCCGTGATCGCAAAGCGGACGACCTGGCTCATCCCGTTGCGGTCGATCGCGGCGTAGAGGTTGCCGTCAAGCAGCGCGACATCAAACACTGCATCGCCTACCTCGAAGGATTCGAAGCTGCCGCCTCCAGGCGGCGCGTAGATAAGAATACCCGACCCACTGGCCGCCCAGAGGCTCCCGTCTTCCGCAAACTCGAACGAGCGGATCGTCGGCGCTGGCGAGACACCTGTTGCGTTCAGGTAGGTCACCTGCCGCCCCCCCTCGGGCAACTCGAACAGAGCACGGATACCACGAGCCCCGACGAGCTCGTCATTGGGCCCAACTTCCAGATCAGTCCAGGGGAAGAGCGTCCCGTCGTAGTACACCGAGCGCATGCCGTCGGGTGAGATCTCAAAGACGCCCGTGGATACGCGCCCGCCACCACCCGGGTTGGGGACGTCTAGCGATACGAAGAGGTCGCCTGCCTCGTCCAACCCGATGCCGGTCGGCGTCTCGAACGGCTGAATCGCGTCCACGCCGGAGAGCGCGGAGATAAGCCGATAATCCACGCCCTGCGAGTAATTCTCCGCACCGATCACGGCGACGCGCACATTCAGCCCCTCTCCAGGCGTGTTGGGGGCCCGCACGACGAGTTCGGTCGCGGTTGCGCTCAGCACTTCCGCACGCACGGCGTTGAAGTAGACTAGGTTTTCCTCCGCGACCGTCGAGAAGTTTTGTCCTGTCAGGGTGATCGCATCAATGCCTGCCAGGACGATGTTGTCGAGCGAGTTTGGCGAGACCGCTCCGAGCACCGGATCCGGGTTGGCCCCACGGTCGGGGTCGAAGAGCGACTCGCCCTCGGTGTCGCAGCCGAGCGCGATCAGGAGCGGGAGCACGAGCACTAGGTACGTGAGCAGCGGGCGCGCGAGCGTGGGGAGCCGAAGGAGCATCGGTCGCAAGGCAGGCGAAGGAGACATGAGGGGTGGCGGGACGGGGCGCGACTAGAACGAGCGGCCCCTAAAACGAGAGACGGAGCCCGATGCGCTGCACGGCGTCGAACACGCCGAAGTCGGTGTAGGCGTAGTCGGCCCCGAAGCCGATGCCGCCGACCTTGCGCTTGACGCCGGCGCCGAGGCTGATCCCTTCCTGGTCGGTGGGGAAGGTGTAGCCGCCGCGCAGCGAGAGCGTCTCGGCGAAGGTGTACTCCCCGCCGAGCCGGATCTGCTCCGAGAAATCGCGCGGGTTGTTGGCGTCGAGCCCGACGACGAAGCTGTGCATGCCGTTCGTCTGGTAGGGCGTGAGGTCGAGCACGTCCATCGAGACGCCGATCTGGAGCGTGAGCGGAAGCTGGAAGCTCTCCTGCTCGAAGGTCACCTCGGGCGCGAAGTTGCGTGCGCTGACGGCGAAATTGAGGCTGCGGAAGCCCGTCTTGTAGAGCACGCCGAAGTCGTAGGCCACCGTCCCCTCCTGGTTTTCCTGGCCGAGGAACTGGCCGTCGGCGGAGATATTCTGGATGCTCTCGCCCAGGTTCATGCTGGCGTACTTGACCTGGCCGCCCACGGAGAAGCGGTCGGTGAGCGCGCGTGCATAGCCAACGCCGACGGTCCACGCCGACGGCGCGAAGTCGTCGAGGATCAGGAAGCCGTCTTCGTTGCTGGCGAAGATGGTCTGCTGGAGGTCGCCGTAGTCCGCGAAGCCGAGGCTGACGCCGATCACGCCGTAGCGCCCGTTGAAGGGCCGGAAGGCGAGGCTCCCGAAGTTGTACGTGATGTCCGCGATCCACTGCGTCTGGCCGAACATCACGTCGAGGTTGCCGTCAAAGCGCACCATCCCGGCGGGGTTGTAGAAAAGCATCGCAGAGCCGCCCTCGCTCGCCGAGACGGCACTGCCCATGGCGGCCGCGCGGGTGTCGGCCGAGATGCTGAGGAACTTCATGCCCGTCTGCGCGAGCTTGTCGCGCTCGATATCGTCCTGGGCGCTCGCCAGCGGTGTGGTGCCGAGCAGCAGAAGCAGCGCGAGGGCAGCGGAGAGAAGGAGTCGCATGGTCGTCGTCGGGTCGGCGGTGACAGATCGGGGCAAGACAGCCGGGGCGGGGGCAGCCAGGTCAGGGGGGGCCAAGTCAGGGAGGCGCATGCGCCTAGCGGATGATGACGAACTTCTTGATGGCTTGCTCGCCGTTGCGGTAGAGGAGCCCCCCCGACTCCGAGTTCGGGTCGGGGATGTCCTGCGTCACCGTGATCACAGCGATGTAGATCCCGCTCACGATGGTCTGGCGCGACGTGGTGGTGTGGTCCCAGAACTCGTCGCCGGAGCCGTCGGTGTGTTCGAGGGTATCCACGAGCTCACCGAGTTCGGTGTAGATGTCGATCCGGCAGAACCCCGGGATGTTGTAGAACGCCAACTGGTCGGCGGCCCCCGGGAAGCGGATCAGGTCGCCCTGCGCCGCGATGTTGTACGGGTTCGGAACGATGACAATGTCATCGAGCGACTCGCCCTGCTGCCGCTTGAGGCTGGTCGGCGTGTAGGTCTGCGTGAAGTACCGGCTCGACCGGAGCGCACCCACCGGTGTCATTGCCGAGCCGTCGCTTCCGTTCTCGTCCACGGCCTGGATGTAGTAGAAGTAGTTCACCCCACGAATCGGCGTCGTGTCCTCGAAGCTGCGGTCTCCGGGGGCGGCCTCGTGGATGAGCACGGCCGTGCTGTCGTAGCGGATGCGCGAGCGGTAGATCTCCCACTTGTCGGGGTCGGGCTCGCCAGGCAGCGAAGTCCACTCTAGCTGGATGCGGTCGCCACCGCCACTGACCGCAAAGGTGGCCGGAGGTGCCGGCGACTGGGGAATCTCGTAGCCACTCTCATAGTTGGCGATGGCCCGCTCGAACATCTGGAAGAGCGAGTCCTGGCTCGTCAGCGCCCACTCGTTCTTGGTCATCGTCATCGGGACGCCCCCGACCTCATAAGTGATCAGCGCGGCAGGGTCGGCCCCCGAGTTCTTCCACGCCCGCCCGATCTCGATGGTCGCCTCGCGGCTGAGGCCCGCCGCGCCCTCCGCGATCACGAAGCTGACGCTCTCGCCCGGGGCCAGCGTATAGGGCCCGTAGCCGTTCGCATACGACATACCGCCGGGGGTGCCCAACGCTGGGTCGCCTGACGGGTTGAGCCAGCCCGGGCGCCCCGTCGGCTCGACGACGTAGGCGTGGCGCTCTTTGTGGCCGGATGCCATGATGTCGTACTCCGTCTGCATCGCGCCGGGGCTAAAGGCGTCGTTGTTGGCCGTGTAGGGGTCGTCCGAGCCAAACCAGGTCGTGGTCTCGGGCTGGGTGAAGTCGTCTGCGCCCGTAGGCGTACCGTCTTCGTTCGTCCCCTCGGCGAAGAGCGTTACCGTCCCTGCAAACGCAGACCCAGCTAGCCGTCCTGACGTGTCCGAGGGGGCCACAAACGTCGCGGGCACACGCGCGGGCAAGATCGGGCCGCCGATGTTGTCGTAGAGCCCGAACGCCGGGAAGTTGCCGTGCCAGGAGAACTGTGCGCGGAAGTTTTCCGGCTCCTCGGGACGCAGGCCGTCACCGCGCGCGTCGTTCATCGTATGCTTGCCCCAGCCGGTCGGGTTGTCACCGATGATGAAGCGCGTCTCGCGCACCACCGAGAGCCGGTTCTGCAAGAAGATGATCACCCCCTCGAGCGTCTGGTTGGGCTGCTCGATCTCGGGGTCGCCGTCGGTGTTGCCCGTGTTGGTGAAGGTGTACTCGATGACGTGGTAGTTGTCGTGGTGGTCCTGGCTGAACTGCATGATGCGCCGCTCCATCGTGAGGCCCAAGAGCGTGTTCGCCTCGTTGATATACATGTAGTCCGCCGGGATCGTCGGGTCCACCTCGTCCACGATCATCTCGGCCTCGGGCAGCGAGAGGTCGCCGTCCACCGTCACGACTGTGGGGTCGCGCTTGCTAATAAGGTCGAAGCGCGTCGGAAAGAACTCGCCGACCCCGTTGACACGGGGGCCGACATGGACCACACGCGCTGGGTACGTGACGCCATCGGCAGTCACGTTGGTCGCGCCGATCCAGATGCCCTTTGCGGCCTGCATGTCTGTGGCAGGCCCGAGGTTGCGGTCACGGAAGATGGCGGGCCAGCGCCAGCCGTACTGCTGGTCCTCGCCCCCGCTGCGGAAGCCGAGTTCGCGCTCGCTGCCCACCTCGGAGTACCAGTTGTGGAACGAGCCCGCCGCGAGCCAGCGGTTCTGGAACTGGGCCGACGCCTCGGGCGCCGTCCAGAGCGCCAGAACACCCAGCACGAGCGCGAGCAAGAGCGGAGTCCTACGAGAGAGAATCATAGCGGAGAGCAAACAAATGCAGAAAGCAGGACGAGCGGGGTACCGAGCGAGCGACCCCGCTGCGTTCCTCTAGAACTCGAAGCGAAGGCCGAAGAAGAAGTCGCGCCGCCCCAGGAAGGCCAGGAACCGCTGGCCCGGCATGTCGATGTAGGCCTTCGTGTCGAGCACCTCGTCGAGGCGCGCCTGATCAACGGGCTGCCAGTCCCCATCTACAAAGACGAGGTATGACTCCGTCCCGCGCTCCCAGTAGATCGTCCCCGGATCCGGGGTGTTGGTGACGAGGAAGGCGTCCCGCGTGGAGGGCAGCCGGAAGATGGGCTGGAAGGCTACGCCTTCGTCGGGGAAGTCGCCGAACTGGTCGTCGCCGGGGATGTTGGAGTAGATATCCGACTCCGGCAGGTGGAGCGAGTTGACGTAGTTGATGCGGTCGTTGCCGTCGATGTAGCCCAGGTTCGAGAACTGGCGGCGGTTGGTCAGGTTGAGGATGTCGGCGAAGAAGCCGACCTCCTGGCCACGGATGTTGAACGTCCGCTCGAAGCGCAAGTCGATCTGCCACGCGTCGCGCACGTCCACGTTGTTGATGACGCCCGGCGGTGCGTTGAAGGAGCCGTCGCCCCACGTGATCTTGCCGCCGTCGCGCCAGCGGCCGATGAGGCTCGACCGCCAGCCCCCGAGCGGGTGGAACCCGCTGTAGGACGGCCCGAAGTCCTCGGGCGTGAAGACGTTGATGTTGGCGCTGCCGAAGGAGTCGGCCACCGGACGCGACTGGGCAGCCCGCCGGGGCCCGTCGCCCGCCTCGAAGGCACGCTGAGCGGTCGTGTTCTCGCTGATCTGGCTCAGCCCGAAGAAGCCGTCGGTGTCCACCGCGAACGTCCAGTTGACGAAGCCGCGGACCCAGCTGCCCTGTGACTTGGCGAGCGTAAGCTCGAAGCCTCGGGTGTCCTGGTAGAAGTTGGGCGTCACGAGGTCGTACTCCACGTTGCCGTTGCGGCTGACGAATTCCACGTCGAGCGGCTCGAATCGCACGTCGCGGTAGTAGCCCGTGATGGCGGCGCTATACTGGCCGAGGAACGACTGCTCGTAGCCTAGCTCGTAGGCCACCGTCTTCGGCAGCGGCATGTCCGGGTTGGGCAGTTCCGTGATGCGGCCCGTAGCGGTCGAGAACTCGTAGAGGTACAGGTTCGGCGACGACGGCAGCGAGCGGAAGTGGCCGTAGTTGAAGAAGAGCTTGCTCACCTCCGTGATCGGGAACGAGACGCCCAGACGGGGGCTCAGCGCGAAGAACGTCCCTGGGTCGGCGAGCAGGCTGTCCGGGATCGTCGGTCCCGAGGCAATGTCGGCCCGCGTGCCCAGGATGTTGTCGTAGGTGCCGCCTGCGAAGCCTTCGGTCCCCGTGTTGAGGAACTCGCCGCGCAGCCCCAGATTGGCGACCAAGCCCTTGAATTCGAGCGTCGTCTGCGCGTACAGCCCCAGTTCCCACGGCGTGGCATTGTACTGCGAGATGGAGTTGAGCTCGGGCAGGAATTCGTCGAAGCGGCCGTAGTTGATGTCGAAGTCGGTGACCGTCAGCAGCGCGCCGGTCTTGACCTCCACGACCGGGCTGAGCTGGTTCGTGTAGTCGGCGCGGAGGTTGTAGATCGCCACGCGGCTGGTGTCCCGCGCATTCGAGAAGCCGACGCTCGTGCGGAACTCGTTGACGCC
>JBCCRG010000211.1:0-6500 GCA_039208155.1 Bacteroidota bacterium
TCGACGGCGGCCGCGCGGCGTACGGGCGCGACCACCACGAGCTCGGGTGGTGGCTCGTCTCGCGGGGGGTGAATCGCGTCGCGCTCGAGCGAAAGGTGGAGGCGCGCACGGACCTCGAGGAAGGCCGGCGGATGCTGCTGACCGGGCTCGACGCGGACCACGAGCGAGTCCGTGCAGCCGACGCGGCATTGGCCGCGCTAGGAGCCGCTCGGGACTGACTCTCCCTCCGTCTCTGACCAATCAAGACACGCGACGCTCGCGCCAGGTGCCCCGGGTGTTTTCATAGCCGCCACCGCTCGTGATAAAATATATTATCAATACCTATGCAGCCCTCGCGATGCGGTGCGTGAGGGTGCAGGATCGAGCACGAGGAGGCATGCGATGAACGAGCATGAGGTCACGGGTCAGGACACTGGCGACGTCGAGCGGGAGCGCGAGGACGCGCTCTCGTCCTCGAGGACGGGTTCGGGTGCGGTGACGCCTCACTTGGAGGCCGAGAGCGGCGCGGCGGGTGCGGCGCTGGTGCCCGCTGCAGGTGCGCAGAGCCGGTTCGCGCTCGCGGCGCACGAGTTCGAGCGTCTGGCCGACGTCCCGGCCGTGATGGTCTGGCTCGGCAACATCGACAACCCCAACACCCGCCGGGCGTACCAGGGCGACCTCGAGAGCTTCATCGCCTTCTGCGGGATCGAGCGGCCCGACGAGCTGCGCGACGTCGCGCGGGCCCACATCATCGCCTGGCGCGACGCGCTGCAGGCCACCGGGCTCGCGCCCGCCACGGTCCGGCGCAAGCTCTCCGCCATCTCCTCGCTGTACGACTTCCTCTGCAACGAGAACGCCGTCGAGCTCAACCCCGTGGCGGGCGTCAAGCGGCCGCGCCAGGACAGCAACGAGGGCAAGACGCCTGCTCTCTCCGACGACCAGGCGAAGCGGCTGCTGCAGGCGCCCAAGGGCGGCGGTCTGAAGGCCGTGCGGGACCGGGCGATCCTCGCGACCTACCTCTTCCATGCGCTGCGGCGCAGCGAGCTCGCGACGCTCACCGTCGGGAGTATCCAGGAGCGCCGCGGTGTGGCCCACTTCCGCGTCGAGGGCAAGGGGTCGAAGATCCGCTACGTGCCGGTGCATCCTGCAGCCCTCGGAGCAATCGACGCCTACCTCGAGCTCGCCGGGCACCGTGAGGAGGGCAAGAAGGCCCCCCTCTTCCGTCCCGTGCATTCCAACCGGGACAGGGACGTCGAGAAGGCGGTGACCGGGGACGGCGTCTACAAGATGCTCAAGCGCTACGCCCTCGAGGCGGGTGTGCACGTGGATGGGCTGTGTCTGCACGCACTCCGGGCGACGGCAGCGACGAACGCGCTAGAGCACAAGGCCGACATCGCCTTCGTGCAGGAGTGGCTTGGGCACGCGAACATCTCCACGACGCGGCTGTATGACCGTCGGCGGTCTCGACCTGAGGACTCCCCCACCTTCAAGGTGAGCTATTGAGCCGCACCTTAGAACGCTCGTAGGCGAAAGCGTGAACCAGTCTCCCAGAGTCAGACCCCGTCCTCATTGTGCAAATCCGCACAAGTACTCGCGGCTTCGCTCTTGCCCTCGGGCTACTGGTCTCAGCGCCTGCAGCATCACGTAGTCTTCTACACGTTCACTGACGCTGAGCTCCGGGTGCGCCGAGTGCTGCACGAAGTGATGGACCACCCGGCCCACCTGTTTGAAACAAGAGGAGAATCGACATGACAGAGCAGACCCTCCACATGGAGGCCGACCTGGACAAGATCAAGCCGGCGTTCGAAACTGGCGAGCCGCGCATGGTGAGCTTTCACGCCGCGCCCTATCAGAGCGAAGGCAGGCAGGTGAATCTGGCAATCAACGTCCGCCTCGAGAACGGGGATGTCTACGGGATGTTGGACGCGGTTGCTGAGAACGGCGGCATTGGGGCAGAGGGCCCGGACGGCGTCTACCGCTTCATCCCGTGGCCGCCTGCCGCAATCGAGGTTCAAGACGTTCTCTAGCGGTGAGGCAACCCCAGAATGCCGTGACATCTCGCCGCATAGAGTAACCGCGCGCACAAACGAAACACGGAGCAATACAGCACGCTACATCTACGGGACACTCGTAATAGACTGGAGGGTAGCGCCGGTGATGCCTGCAGGGCCGGCTGCGTCGATCTCCTTCTCCAAGATTTCCTTGGCTGCACTCAAGATCGCGCTGTATTGAACCTTCCACTCTTTGGCACTTACCAAATCATTAACGTATGCCTCATTCAGCCGAAAGGCCATATCCCTTGCAAAAAGAACGCCCTGACTCTTCGTTGCAAGGATCTGCGACGTCTTCGCAAGCTCCTTCGCAACCTCAGCGCGCAACTTCGCCGTATCGTCACCCACATTAGCGTCGAGTTCCGACAAAAACTCAAAACTCGAGGTCAGGTCGGCCGCTACATCCGGCGGTGGCTCCGCCACAAACTTACCCTTCTCGTTCGCAATCACTACACGGACCTCAGCGGACATTCCAATAACACCAAGTTTTAAATCTTCCAGCTCTTTCTCTTTTAGCATCCCAAAGGGCGAAGGGGTAGAGCAGGACGAGACGGAGGCGATCACGACAAGGAGAAGAGCGGCGCTTCGCATATCTTGTGCAGGGAGGGGGTAGATCTTTAGGAAACTGTTAGCGATCACTTCGACAAGTGTAAGCAGGGGAGCTCTGGGTCACTGAAGACTGTCAGCCCTGAGAGTCTGTCCGGACGCTGCCGAGTCGTACGTCACCTCGTGTACGACAGCTCCACCTCCATCCACGAGCTCGACCGTGTCGCCATCGTTGTTCAGCGCCATCGACTGATAGTCCCGCAGGAACGTCCGCTCGTCCCCGACATCAAGGATCCCGCTGAGCGACCACGTGTTCTCCGCTCGGTCCCTCAGGCGCCACGCACGCAGGTTCACGGCTTCAGTCCCGTCGTTCCGTAGCGTCACGGCCTCGTTCGGCCGGTCATCCCCCACAGGGTTCGGTACCAACGACGCGATCACGACGACTCCCCCACTCACGGCGCCGCTGGAGCCGCTGCCTGTCGACCCCCAGAGGTCGGTGTGCTGCACGGACTCGATGGCTTGCGCGCGCGTCGCGTCGAGCTCAGGGAAGAAGTCCAGCCCCGTCGCCGCCTCGATGTCGTCGATCGGGGTCAGGTAGTGCGCCTCGTTGTGCCGGATACGGTCGTCCTGATCGACCACGTAGCCCCGCGCGTTGAACGCGCCTGAGGCGTCGAACCACCCGATCACCTTGTAGGTGGCGTGCGGGATCGCGATGTCGTTCCCCACGAGGCCCTCGTGGTCCTCGACGCCATCACCGTCCGTGTCCATGAAGACCGCCGCTGATGACCCAGACCGTGTCGATGCCGTGGCTGGTGTCCGCCTGGGCGTAGGTGGGGAGCTCCTCGTCAGGGGCGAAGGGGCGGGCGTAGCTGTGAGGGCTCATCGCGTCGTGGTCCTCACGGTCCCATCGAACGCTCACCCAGGCAGGGACCTTGTAGAGGTCGTAGTGCCCGATGACGAAGCCCTCGCGGACCAGGACGGAGAGACCGGCCACAGGCGCCGTGCCCCCGGGCACGACGACGTTGTGGCGGTTGTCCGTCTGGCGGGGCATGCCGAACACCAGGTGCTCGGAGCGCAGCGTCCAGAGGCCCGTATCGCCGCTTCCAGCGCGCGTGGCCGTCTCGGTGGTCGGAGCAACGACGGCGACACCGGCGATCGTCACCGCACCGGCGAGGTAGCTGTCAAGGCTCGCCCGTTCGGTCCCACCTCCAGTTCGCCCAAGCGGTCCCACGGCAGCTCGGGCAAGCGGTCCCACTGTCTCACGTCGTTGGGGCTCCAGCCCGGTGGCCGCCTCAAGGGGGCCGAGGGCGTCGCGGCCACCGGGCCGGAGCTCCTCTCCCGCTCTCCAACCGAGCGTTGGGTCGAGCCGAACGCCATCCGAGCGACGAGAGCGGGTCACGCGCTCGCGCGTTCACTACCCGGCGGGTTGCGGAACGAGTTCCCCTGCATCTCGACGACGTGCGCGTGATGGAGGAGCCGGTCCATCGCCGCCGAGGCCATCAGGTCGTCGAGGAACATCGGGTACCACTCCGCCAGCGCCCGGTTCGACGTCACGATCATCGAGCCGCGCTCGTAGCGCGCGCGGATCACCTCGTACAGGTCGATCGGTTCGTCCCGATCGAGCGGCCGAAGCCCGAGGTCGTCGATGATCAACAGATCGGGCGCGGTGAACCGCAACATCCGCTTGTCGAGCGAGTCGTCCGCCCGGGCCCCGCGGAGCTGAGCGAGCATGTTGTGCGCGCTCACGTAGCTAACGGTGTGGCCTGCACGGCACGCCCGCTCGCCGATCGCCTGAGCGATGTGCGACTTCCCGACGCCCGTCGGCCCGATTACGAGTGCGTTCTCGCGCCGCTCGATGAAGTTGCACGTCGCGAGATCGACGATCTTCGACTTGGGGACGTTCGGATTGAACGACCACTCGAAGTCCTCGAGGCTCTTCACGCCGTCAAAGTTCGCGCGGCGCAGTCGAAGGTCGAGCTGCTTCGACTCGCGCCGCTCAACCTCGTCGGCGCAGAGCCGGAGGAGGAACTCGGAGTGGCTGAGGCTGTCGTCGACGGCCTCTCGTGTTCGGAGGTCGAGGGATTGGAGCACGCCGGAGAGGCGGAGCTTCTTGAGGAGCGGAACGAGATCGTCACTGAGTGCCATGGCTGGGAGGAGTCGGAAAGAGAGTGGGTTCGGGAGCGCGCGAGTACCGCGATCCCGTCGACCACCGACGCGGTGGCTGTTCGTCTTCGAGCGGCTGCAGGTCGAGCCCCTTCAGCAGGATGTTCTTGATCGCTCGGTACTCGAGCGTCTCGTAGAACAGCGCGCGCTTCGCGGCTCTGCGCGCGCGCCTCGCGGGGTACTTCTCCAGAAGCGTCACGACCTGCTGCACGCGGCGGAGCTGCAGCAGCACGTCGTCGCCATCGAAGATCGCAGTCACGAGGTCGGAGACGTCGCTCCCGATCGCCTTCGCCTTCGATTCCCAGTACGAGCGCGAGCGATGTCGAAGGTCGCGGCGGCCCTCGGGAAGATGCTCTTCGACCGTGTAGCGATGGCCCGGCAGTCCACGCGGATGGGCGTACAGAAGCCGATCCTCGGCGATGAGGCGGATCTCGCGGTCGGTGCACCGAGCCCAGATCTTCTGGTGCATGTACGTCCAGGGCGCCGAGTACAGCGCTCCGTCGACGTGGACGTGCGTGTCGCGGTGGACCGTCACCTCCTTCCACAGCACCGGCCGCCAGCGAGACTTCGGCAGCGGGTGAAGTGCGTCGCGCTCTTCGCTCTCGAACATCTCGATCGGGATGCGCTTCGTCGTGCCGTGGACGCGCTTGTCCGCGACCTCGGCGAGCCAGAGCAGAAGCAGGCGCTGCGACTCGGGCACGTCGACGTCCGAGAGTGTCGGCAGGAAGTTCCGGCCGATGTACTTCGCGTCGCGCTCGACCTTCCCCTTCTTCTCCGGCGACCGGATGGGCGTCGGGTCGATCTGGAAGCCGTAGGCGCGAGCGAGCTCGCGATAGTTGCGGTTCAGGACGACCTCGTCGCCGCCGCAGAACGCGCCGCGGATCACGGCGGCCTTGAGGTTGTCGGGGACGACGACCTTTGGAACACCGCCGAAGTACTCGAACGCGTTCACGTGTACGCGACGCCACGTCTCCACCTTCTGGTCGAAGACGAACTCGGCGTAGGTGCGACGCGAGTGGCCGAGCGTCATGACGAAGATCCAGGTCCGGCGCAGGACGCCCTGGGATGAATCGAGGCGCTTGCCGCCGTACAGGAAGTCGACCTGAGCGACCTCGCCCGGCTCGGTCACGACAGGGACGGCTACGTCGGTCGGGCGAGGCCCGCAGCGCCGATCGAGGCGGCGGCAGAAGCGCTTCACCGACGAGACGCTCGCGTCGTAGCCACTGGCGTGCACCCGCAGGAAGTCGTGGATCGCCGTGGGGCCGGCCCCGGCAGCGCGCTTCTCTTCGATGATTGCCGCCCACCGCTCAACGGACGACGCCGCCTGCGGCGGCGGTTTGCGCTCGACGCCCTCGTCAACGGCGTCGCGGAGCGCGGCTTCGTCGGGGAGCTGCTCGGCGTTCCCCTCGAGCAGGTGCGCGGCGTCGAGGGCAGCGAAGTACCGCCGCAGGGTCGAGCGACCCATGCGCAGCATCTTCGCGACGGCTCGCTGGCTGTTGCCGAGCCGGTGGAGACGAACGGCTTCTTGGAGGCGGTGCATGTCGATCTGGCGTGCGGACATGCGCGGCTCGTCGAGGCCACCAGGGACCTCGCGAGAGCGCATCGCGCAGCTCAGACCGAGTTCATCTCAGATCGAGGCGGTGGGACCGCTTGCGCGAACCGGAGGTGGGACCGCTTGGCCGACCCGAGGCCCCGACCCGCTGTGGGACGTGGGACCGCTTGGCCGAGCTGCGGGTGGGACTGATACCCCGAGCTGTGACA
>JBCCRG010000212.1:0-6483 GCA_039208155.1 Bacteroidota bacterium
CCGGACGCAGGCGCAGCGTCACCGGACGCAGGCATCGGGTCGTCCCCGAGGATCTCAGCCAGCGCGGCGCTCATGCGGGGTCCCGTCACGGGCTTCGTCAGGAACGCCTCCACGCCTGCGGCGAGCGCGCGGGCCCGGTGCGCCGGGAAGGCGTTCGCCGTCACCATCACGACGGGCGGCGGCGTGTCCATCGCCGCGCGGATGCGCTCGGTCGCTTCGATGCCGTCCATCTCGGGCATCTGCATGTCCATCAGCACGGCGGCGTAGCGGGTGCGCTGCACGGCATCGCAGGCGGCGCGGCCGGTGCCCACCACGTCGGCGGCGTAGCCGAGGCGCTTCAGCAGCAGGGTCAGCACGCGCTGGTTTATCGGGTTGTCCTCGGCGATAAGCAGCCGCCGCGCAGCGCGGTCGCCACGCGTGGGCTCGGCAGCCGGACCTTCGTCCTGGCGTGCGGACGCGGCCGGTGCTGGCGCGTGCTCCAGCGCCTCGGCCACGGCCTCAGCGAGCCGGGCCGCCTTGACCGGCTTCGGCACAACGACGGCGCGCTCGGCGGGTACATCGGCGTCGCGTCCCTGCACGACCACCAGCGGCGTCGCCTCGGCGGCCGCGAGCACGCGTAGCACGTCGTGGGCCTCTCCCCGCAGCGGACGTTCCCAGACCAGCACCTCCGTCTGGCCTGACACGAGCCCCGGCGCGACCGATGTCACCGACGAGGCCGTTTCGACGCATACGCCCCAGCTTCGCAGCAACGGCGTCACGAAGTCCGGACCCTCGCTTGTGTGCAGCACGGCCACCCGCCGACCACGCAGCGTCTGCTCAGGACCCGCATCACTACCCCGCAGCCCAACGCCGACGGGGATCTCGAACGCGAACGTAGACCCTGCTCCGACCTCGCTGTCGAGCGACAAGGCTCCGTCCATCAGCCGGACGAGCCCGTTGCAGATCGCGAGGCCGAGGCCCGTGCCACCGTAGGCGCGCGTTGTGGACGAGTCCGCCTGGGTAAAACGCTCGAAGACGGCGGCCTGCTTCTCAGGGGCGATCCCGATGCCGGTGTCCACGACCTCGAACTGCAAACGTGCCTGCGCCTCACTCCCATTCGGGGGTTCTACTGGGGTCGCGGTATCGCTGGCGACGCGGCGCACGTGGATGCTGACGCTCCCGGTCTCGGTGAACTTGACGGCGTTGGACGCGAGGTTGAGCAGGACTTGCCGGATCCGCGGCTCGTCCGCAACGACGACCGACGGCACCTCCGGCCCGATGGTGTAGCCCAGTTCGACTCCTTTGCGCCCCGCCGCGACCGTAACCACGTCGAGCACGACCTCGACGGCCGCCCGGAGCGGGAACGGGGCCGGGTCGAGTTCGAGGCGGCCCGCCTCGATCTTCGACACGTCGAGGATGTCGTTGATGATGCCGAGCAGCGCCCTGCCCGAGCTGAGGATGGTCTGGGCGAACTCCTGCTGCTCGTCGCGGAGGGGCGTATCGAGCAGGAGATCGCTCATGCCGAGGATGCCGTTGAGGGGCGTCCGGATCTCGTGGCTCATAGTGGCTAGGAACTCGCTCTTGGCGCGCGTGGCGGCCTCGGCCTCCTCCTTCGCACGCACGAGGGCCGTCCGTGCCTCTGCCCGCTCCCGCTCGACGCGATGCTGTTCGGTCGTGTCGCGGATCACGCAGACGGCACCGCGTGCATCCTCACCCTCAGCGTGGGCGTCGAGCGGGGTGAGGACGGCGTCGTAGTAGAGGAGCCCGTCGGCGGTTTCGAAGACGAGGCCCTTGCGCTCCACCGAGGCCCCGGCGAGCACAGCATCGAAGTCCGCCTGTCCATGCTGCCAGAGGTGCGGGAAGAGGGAAAAGATCGACTGGCCTTCGACATCCCGGGCACGCTGCTGGGTATAGCGCTCCATGAAGCGGTTCCAGACCAGCACGCGGCACTCCTCGTCGGTCACGAAGAAGCCCTGCTCGACCGAGTCGAGCACGGTGGCGAGGAGCGCGTGGGCGCTGCGTGAGTCGTGCTCGGCACGCTGCCGCGCGTCCACCTCTTCGGCGACATGCCGCAGTGCATTGCCTAAGGTGGTCATCTCTTCGACGCGGCTCCAAGGCACCACTACGTCCGTCGCGCCGGTGCAGACGGCCTCGGCTGCCCCGGTCATGCGCCGCACGGGCCGCACCACCCAGCGCAGGAGCACGATCAGTGCCCCGGCCATGCTCAGGACCAGCAGCAATTCCAGCACGAGGGCGGCTCGTTTGAAGCGCTGCGCGTTGGCGGCGGCCTGGCTCACGATCTGCTGGGCCGCGCTCGCAGCCTCTCTGCCGGTCACGTCCAGCCGTTCATCGAGCCAGGTGGATCGTTCGAGCGCGAGCACGAGAGCCTCGAATGCCGTGGCATACCCCGCCAGGCTCTCCGAAAAGGACGTCTGCTCTGGTCCGGAGAGCGCACCCGGGGGCACGGCGGTCTCCAGTTCTCCCAGGAGGCGCTGGACATCCGCCACGTGGCGCTCGTCACCGCGGAGGAGGAAGTCTTTCTCGCGCCGCCGCACGTTGAGCAGCACGACGAGGGGTTCCGCCAGCCCACGCTCCTGGAGGTACGCCTCCGCCGCATGGATGTGGCTGCGCATCGTCCCCTCCGCCCCGCTCCGCTCGTCGAGGCCGCGTTCGGCGAGTTCCGTCTCTAGCTCGTTGAGAGCCCCTCGGTAGGCGCTGATGGCGTCCCCGAGCCGCTCGGCATGGCGTCCGAACGAAGCCAGCTCGGTACGCTGCGCGTCTGCCCGCGCCATGAGACCACGTGCTGCGCGCACGTGCGCCGCGTCGCGGGTGTGCACGAACGCCGTCACCTCAGCCTGGGCGCGCGCGATATCGCGGTCGAGCTCCAACGCGACCCACTGCTGCTCGTTGGCGGTGGTTGCCCGGTACGCGAAGCAGACCGCGAGCGCGCAGCACACGAGCAAGAAGGGCAGGATGGCGAAGACGAAACTCCGCAGGGAGAATGTGAACATGGCACTGCCGACAGGGGTGGACTGTCGGCCGGGTGGTGGTGGCCAAAGCGACAGAACCTGTACTGTCCAAAAACGCGCCACATTTGCTCCGTTCTGCAACACCGTGTCCAAGGACGTGCACGGCCGCCTACCGTATCCCCTTGTTCGCCCGAAGCGTGAGCGGTTCCTCTGCGCCCCGCAAGGAAATCCGCGGCCGTCGCGGCTCTACGCCTCGCTGTCCCTCGTCGGCGACTGGCGCACCTGGTCGAACGGCAGCACCACGCTCGACGCGATGTTGGACAGGTGGGAGCTCACCCGCCCGATCATCCGCGCTCCGATGGCGAGCACCACGGCCCGGTTCGTCTCTGCCGCCTCGCCCTGCGCGATCATCGCGAGGAACGCGGCGACCTCCTCCTTCACGAGGGCGTGCGCATCCATCACGCGCCGTGCGGCGGTGGCATCGCCCGAGAGGAAGCCGTGCCGTACATCCGGGAAGAGGCCAAGCACGCGGTTGCGGGTCCGGCGCAGCGGATGCACTGACGCCCCGACCCGAGGCGACGAGGCCAGGTCCGCCGCCTTCGCGAGCGACTTCGAGAGATCACCGATGCGCTCTGCCTCCTGGACGATGATGAGCAGCGTCAGGCTCAGCAGCAGGTCCCGTTGCGGGTCGATGGAGACGTGGTGCAGCATCGCACGCCGGATCGACTGCTCGCGCTCGTTTACCGTCTCGTCGAGCGCGCTCAGGTTGAGGTCGAGCGGCTCGTTGTCGAGGAGCGTGGCGGTCGCCGCGCGAAACATCGTCTCGGTCGTATCGACCATGCCGCGCATCTCGGCGAGGCACTGGCGGACCAACGGGGACGAGGGGCCGTCGCTGGTGAAGCTGTCGAGGAGAGCCATGGCGCGCGCGGTGGGAGGACGCGCAACATACGGCGCGGGGCCGGTGGCTGTCACCTCCCCGCTATCAGCACCTCATTCCACGCAACGGAGCTCTACCTGGGCAGTGCTTCTCACCGAGAGCCGACAGCCGCTGGCTCAATTTCTCCGCAGCCAGAGGTCGTCGAGCCACGGTTCGGGGAGACCGTCGGAGCCGTGGTCGTGCTCGAAATCGTAGGGAAGCGCAGGCTCGTGGAGCTGCCGACGCAGGTCTTCGCGGATCTCGCGGACGCCCACCTTCATGATCTCACCACGGGCGCGGGCCGCTTGCCGCTCTGCGTACGGGTCCGCCATGAACGGCAGCGGGCGCTCAGGGTAGCAGAGCCGAAACGCCATCACCGCCGACCAGATCACCATCAAGATGATCGCAGGTACCGCGACCATGAAGAAGGCTACGAAGATGGCACCGAACACCGAGGGCATGGCGGAGAGCCGGGGGCCGGGTTATGAGGACGGGAGAAGCAGAAGAGTTGTTAAGATATCGCGAACGCGGGTGCGCGTTCCAGCGCATCTCAATAAAAAAAACGGGGCCTCTTCGCAGGTCGCGAAGCCAGCCCCGTCGTAGGTCGGTCGATCCCGGCAGCGCCGGGCGATCACGGCTCTACTGGCCGCTGCCCACCAGGAGCGAGTCGCGCTGGTTGAGCACGGGCTGCGCCTCGAACTGCGTGCGGATGGCGTCCTGCTGGATGCGGGCCCGCTGCTCCTCCGCCTCAATGATGTCGATAGGCACGGCGATGCGGTCTTCGAGCGTGTCGCGGAAGCCGGTGTCGAGGTACGTGAAGATCAAGAACACCGCCAGGAAGACGATGCTGAGGACGAACGCGACCGCGTTGGTACCGCCGTCGTGCTTGAGCCCCATGAAGAAGAGCGCCACCAGCGCCGCCTTCGCGCCCGCGATGGCAAGCGCGACGGGCACGCTGAGAGGACCGAGCGGCAGCATCCCGCTGCGCTCCATGAACGCGAGCACGACGGTGAGCACCGTCAGGAAGACGAGCGCCCCGAAGGTGCGGAAGAGCATCCCCTTGCCGAGGACGTGGTGCGAGTGGTCGTCGTGACCGTCGTGAGAATCGTGAGCCATAATCGGGGTCGAAGGTCGTATGTCGGCGCGGATCTGCGATCCGCTGTCGTAGGTCAGGCCCGAGGCTCAGATCGCTGTCCTGGACGACATGTGACCTGCGACCTTGGACCTGCGACCTAAATCAGATACATCAGGGGGAAGAGGAAAATCCAGATGATGTCGACCACGTGCCAGTAGAGGCCGACGTTCTCGACGGGGGTGTACCACTGGCTCGTGTACTTCCCTTGCCGCGCCTTCCAGGCCAGAATCGAGATGGCGATCATACCGATGAGGACGTGGAAGCCGTGGATGCCCGTCATCACGTAGTAGATCGAGAAGAACACGCCCGCGCGCGGGTCGGCCCCGATGCCCTCGGTCGGGTTGAGGTAGGTCGGGACAGGATCGAACCCGGCCCCCGGGAAGATGCCGAGGTGGAATTTGTGGGTGTACTCGAAGTACTTGACCACCATGAACACGCCCGCGAGCACCACCGTGGCGACGAGGTTCCAGAAGAGCACCTTCTGGTTGTCCGTCTGCGCGCCGCGGATGGCATAGGCCACCGTGAACGAGCTCAGCAGCAGCACGAGCGTGTTCGTCGCGCCCATGACGGTGTCGAGCTGTTCACTCGCCTCCAGGAACAGCTCAGGGTACCACGCACGGAAGATGGCGTAGGCTACGAACATCCCGCCGAAGAGCAGGATCTCGGTGACGAGGAAGAGCCACATCCCCAGCTTCGCCGCCTCGAACTGCTGCTCGGACGAGACGAAGTAGTGCTTCAGGTGAGGCGGGTGGGCGGCACCGTGACCGTGGTCGTCGTGGCCGTGGGCGTCATAGCCAGGCGCATCGTGCGCCGGGGCTGTGACGGTGGCAGGAGAGGAAGCCATAGGGTGTTTCTAGTGGTGCCGTGGTCTGTTTTGCCGTGGTGCCGTGGAGGTCCCGCTCACGGCAGAACGGCTCTACGGCGGGACGGCAGGACAATCATGCTTGCTTGGTGCCGAGGTCGACCTGCTTGTCGAACTCCTGCGGGCCGCCCTCGGTGATGACCGGGACGGGTGCGGGTGGACGGTTGGCCCCATCGCCGACCACAGCGCCGTCGCCCGAAGCGCCGTCACCGGCTCCGTTGAAGAGCGTGTAGTAGTCGTACGGCCCGTGGGTCACGAGCGGCGTGCGCGAGAAGTTGTGCGGGTCCGGCGGGCTCGTCGTGTGCGTCCACTCCAGCGAGGCGGCCCCCCACGGGTTGCCCGGCGCCGGTTTGCCCTTCAGGGCCGACCAGATGCCGTTGATGAGCACGAGCAAGAGCCCGAAGCCGAGCACGTACGACCCGATGGTCGAGAACTGGTGGAGCGGCTCCAGCCACGGGAGGTCCGGATAGTCCGCGTAGCGGCGCGGCATGCCCTGGCTGCCCATCACGAACTGGATGAAGAACGTCATGTTGAAGCCGACGAACACGAGCACAGCCGACGCGACGCCGAGCGCCTCGTTGTAGAGCTTGCCCGTGAACTTCGGCCACCAGTAGTGCAGGCC
>JBCCRG010000213.1:0-6475 GCA_039208155.1 Bacteroidota bacterium
CCACGCCTTTTGCTCCGGGCCGAGCATCGAGCGCCGCGCCAGCGGAATGCTGTGCGGGTCGCGCTCCGAGCGGAGGTCGGTCACCACGAAGCGCACGCGTCCGCGCACGAACGTCTGGTAGATCGCACGATCCTCGGGCGCCGGGTCCTGATCGGCAAGCGGGTAGTGCGGGACGTAGCGCTGGTAGGCGATGCGCGAGGCGGAACGGCTGGGCGAAGTCCGGTCGGAGTCGTTGGGACCAAAGTCGTGGTCGTCCCACGTGTAGGCCACCGGCGTGCTCTGGTAGAGGAGCGACTGCGTGGGTGACGTCAGGATGGCGTCGTACGCGTCGCCGAAGACCCCAACGCTGTTCACACTGATGTTCTCGTAGTGGGCGTCGCCGAGGTGGAAGAAAAAGTCGGGGCCGCGTGTGCGGATCGAGTCGAAGACGCTGCTGCGCGAGCCCGTATCGGCGCAGGCTGCGGCGGCGAAGGTGAACGAATGAGCTCCGCGCGGCGGCGTGCGGAGCCGCCCGAAGGCCGTGTCGCGCAGGCCCGGCGTCTCGACGGCGTAGAAATAGGGCATGTTCGGAGCGAGGCCACGCACCTCGAGCCGCACCGTCGGGTCGGTGGCGTCGTCGGGCTGCTGCCAGGCCGACGCCACCGCAATCTCAAAGCGCGGCGTGCGGGAAAACACCACCCGCACGGAGTCCTCCGCGCGCCGCAGCCGTGCCACGACGGTTGCGCTCGTCGGCGTCACCCCGCCTGACCACATCCAACGCACGAGCGGCCCCTCGTACGCCGTCGGCCGCACGGTGGGCGTGCAGCTAGCAAGAGCGATCACGACGAGCACGCCCGCCACGAGCACGGTCGCGCATGGCCACGCGCGCATGCGGACGTAGCGCCATTGCGTTCGCACACGCGCGTCTTCGTTCACACGTCCACGCTCGCGCACGGCTACCACCTCACAGTTCGCCCGTCGTCAGCTCGGCCACGAGTCGGTCGTGCTGATACACGGAGCGCAGCGACTCGAGGATGCCGCGCGTGTCCACGGAGATGTTGCGGCCGATCTCGGCGAAGTAGAGGAAGTTGCGCGCGAGCCCCTCGATGGTGCGGTCGAAGTTGATGCCCACGAGCTCGAGATCGCGGTTGACGACCGGCGAGCCCGAGTTGCCGCCGATGGTGTCGGCGGTCGAGGAGAAGTTGACCGGCGTCCCGAGCGCGAGCGCGTCCGGCATCGGGAGCCAGCGCTCCGACAAGGCCCACTCGCACGCGTTCGCACCGGCTTCCGCATTGCCGGACGCATCGTCGCAGTAGGAGTAGTAATGGTCGTAGAGCCCGAAGAAGGTGGTAAAGGGCGCAGCCACCGTGCCGTTGTATTCGTAGCCGCGCACGACGCCGTCGGTGATGCGCGGGGAGAACGTCGCGTCGGGCGGGACCGAGGTGCCGTAGATGGCAAAGCGCTGCTGTCCGATGGCGCGCGCGGCCGCCTGTTCGCGTGCGTCGAGCGCTCCGTTGGTTTGATAGAAGCGGCGCAGTTCCTGCAGCATCACCGTGCCCATCTCAACGAGGGGATCGCTCATCGGAATGCCGCCGTTGCGCAGTGCCGTCGCCGTGCTCGCGGAGTCGGTCAGCGCCGTACGGCTACGCAACTGTGCTGCAGCCTCCGCATCACTCGCCTCTTGCAGCATCGCGGGCATGGGGAGCCCAGCCGTGCGGAAGTAGCGCCGCGCCGCCGCCACATCGGCCTCGAAGTACAACCGTTCGAGCGGCTCCGGCTTATTCGTGATGCCCGCAAGACGCTCCTCGTTGTTCTGCGCCGCCACGAGCGCGCGCGAGATCAGGCCGGAGGAATACCGCGGGCTACCGAACGCGCGAAAGGCCTGGTAGGCGTCGGCGATGGCTCGGCGGTCCGACTGGATCTGCGCCATCTCGTCGATCACAGCACCGGCACCGGCGGCCCGGAACCGGGCCTCATGGTCGGCACGGCGCGCCATCACGATGTCGTTGCGCAGCGCGTCCTGCTGGCCGAGGAGCGACTTCTGGTAGTTCAGAAGCCCTGAGAGGGCCACGCGCTGGCCGTCGTCGCGTGGGTTCTGGCGGAGGTACGCCTGAATCGCATCCGTGCGGCTCGTCACCCAGGTAAGCAGCGTGGGCACCCCGATGTCGCGCTCGAAGCGGAGTTGCGCCATCGTGGCCTGCCGGCTCGTCGAGCCCGGGTTGCCAATCACGAAGATGAGCTCGCCCGCCTCGATGCCCTCCTGCGAGAGCGGGAAGTAGTGCTCGACCGACAGCGTCGAGCCGTCCTCGTTAGTAGCGCGAAGGAACGCGAAGTCGAGGCTGTAGCGCGGGAAGGTGAAGTTGTCCGCGTCGCCGCCAAACCCGCCTAGGGCGCCTTCAGGAGCCATGACGAGCCGGAAGGTGTCGTACCGCTGGAACGTGTAGGCCGAGAACCGTCCGCCTTCGTAGAGCGCGACGACATCGACCCGGATCCCAGCATCCTCGCCGCCGCGTGCCTCCGTCATGCGCGCTGCGAGCGCCTCCACGGCCTCCTCGATCTGAGCCGGATCGTCACTCCCGTCGAGTTCGGCCTCGATCTCCGCCGTGACATCGGCGATGTCGATGAGCTGGTCCGCGTAGAACCCAGGGACGGGCCGTTCCTCATCGAGCGTCGTCGCGATGAACCCGTCGTCGAGGAGGGTCTCCCCTTCTTCTGCCACCTCAACGAGGCGACCGCGCACGCAGTGGTGGTTGGTCGCGATCAGGCCGTGCGGCGAGACGAAGGCGGCCGAGCACCCCGGGATGCGAAGCGCCCCCAGCCTGGCTTGCTCGAACCACGCCGCGTCGGGCCGGAAATCGTAGGTCGAGTCGAGGTAGGCGAGCGGTGGCTCCTCGAAGAGCCACATCTTGCCGTTGTCAAGCGGCCCCGCCCGACGTTGATCGGGGGCTTCCGCACGCTGAGCGAACAGCGACGGGGCGAGCAGAACGCCTGCTAGAAAGACGAAAGCAGTAACTGAGGCGAGGCGGGACATAGGAGCGGATATGGCGAGAGGTTGTGGCTGCGCGAAGATACGAGACGCACCCCTTTGGGCTCCCCGTCCCGACAGCGCTTCCCCCTCCACTTGCCCTACGCTGTCCGCACCGTTTGCCAGGCCGGCTGGGCCGTCCGCACCGCCTCGACCGCTGCCCGGTCGGGGGCATGCGCCGGCTCCTGGGGCAACACCGCATCCAGGAACTCGGCGACGACCTGGGCTTCTTCTGACCGCGGCGCCGTGTAGTAGGCTTCGCGGAAGCGCCGCGGCCATTGACTCGGGTAGAACAGCAACCGCTGCTCGGCCTCCGTGGCTTCCAGAGTTGTTCGTGCCTGACGCCCAAGGAACCCCAGGTCACGCTCGACCGAGAGCCGCAGCATCGTGGGCTCGTCGTAGACTCCGTCGAGGAGCAGCACGTGCCCGGCGAGACAGCAGCGGAATCCTTCCGGAGCGGCACCCTCGTCCAGCACCGCCCGCAGGTTGCGGCACCACGCCCATTGCGCGGTGTCGAGCCGGTCGGGATGGGCGAGTAGATGCGCCTGTACCTGGCGCAGCAGCGGGGTTCGCATAACGAGTCGAAGAGTACTGGATTGGTGACGCGTGGAAGGTACCGGATCGCGCTGTCGTTTGCCACTGCGGGTGTGACGGTCTCTGCTACCGCAGCGAAGAGGCCGCGAAGAGTCTCGGTGCTGGAACCGGGTGGCGAAGCGGCGTTTAACCCGGTGCCCCTATAGCTCAGTTGGTTAGAGCACCTGACTCTTAATCAGGGTGTCCAAGGTTCGAGTCCTTGTGGGGGCACCCTATCGAATAGCCTAAGTGCACTACATAAAGCACTTAGGCTATTCGTTTTTTATCCTCTCCAAGGGCATGGGTAAGGACTTTACTCTTCTACTCTGCACTGCCCCCTTTGTGTTATGGCCCTGCTGATTGATCTGATTGTTTCCGGCTCAACGCCCGGAGAGGTCAACGAGGTTCTAGATCAACTTGACGAACAGATACGCTCGGTCGAGAAGGTCGCTACCGAGCGTGAAGACGCGTCCGTGAGTTCAGGTCTTGCCGAGACCGGCGCAGCTGGGGCACTTGTTCTCACTGTCATGGGTCAGGTCGCTATCGGCATTGTGGCCAATACTATCTACAGTTGGCTCTCTGCGCGCATGCGAGGCCGAACCCAGCGCATTGAGATCGTCCCTGGGGCAGAGCCTGTGCGCATCGAGCTCGACGGGACGGCAGTTACGATAATCGTACGCCCTGAGGAGCAAGCAGGCGTGAGCGAGTGACGATTCAGGCTGTTGGCATTGATGACCTCCCTCAAGGCTTGGAGGATGCCTGGGCGAAGCCATTTGTTCAGATGTTCCCTGCGCAATCCCCCGACTTTCCGGCGAGCATTCGTCGTGTCCTAGGGACAACCATCTCGGCGACTGAGGCCATACGCCTGTCTATGGTCTTTGTCGAGGAGCGGCTGCGAGCCCTAGGAAGGCTGAGTCCAACGATCCCCTCGTCGGCTGAGGCCAGGCTTCTCTTCCTGCCCGTCCGCGAGCCCACTGCCGCGGCGACCTCATGGAAGAATGGGTATCTCGCTCTCTTCACGCTAGGCTTGTTTGAGTTGCTGCGCACGCATGCGACGGCCTCTGTGTGGGCAGGCATGCTCGCTAACGTCGAGTCACACCTTGGCACCACGCTAGAGCAGGGACGCCGGGTACGCGACTACCTCAACCTTCGAACTCTGCTCTACTTTTGCGGCCGTTCGTCTCTACCCAACCTTGAAGCAGTCGTATCCCCCGCTGTCCGAACGAAAGGCCTAGTCAGCGCAGAGGCTGCATGCTTGTTCGTGATCTTGCACGAGTACGGCCACGCCGCCTACGGCGCACTTGACCGCTCAGGACGTGAGCAATTTGCTGCAAGTGTTCGCCTCGTGACTCCAGAGGAGTTGAATTCCGCGAAGCTGGAAGAACTTTACGCTGATCGCTTCGCGCTCACGTGCATACCCACAGCAGCCCACGGGGTATTGATTCACGCCTCTACGCTTTTTTTTACCCTTCAAGCTTTCGCAGAGGAGCATGGACTCGCCCGCTCAGACTACCACCCTAGCGCGAAGAACCGTCTTGCTGCCCTATTGAGTTACGCAGAAGGTGCAAAGCACACTGAAGATCTAGACCTAGGACCAGCAACCCGACAGTTTGCGAAGCTGGGATCTCCCAAGGAAGCTGAAGGGGTTGGGCGACAAGCTGCATTCGGCCACCGCCTCGATGGCCTAGAACATGTCGCCGACGCGCTGGAGGCATCGCTCGGTTGGAGAGAGAGCGTTGCCTCGGTATGTCGCCTCGCGGAGTCCTTCTGACGCTACTACGTCATCGCGACGAGGCTGCACGTAGTTCGCGCCGAGCCTACCCAGACGAAGACGACCTGGTCGTCCAACCATCGGCCAACGTCTCCGCTTGCTCCAAGACCAGGTCGATGGCAGCGTCCGCCTTGTCCGGGGGGTACTTGTAGCGGCGGAGCAACCGACCAGGATACGGAGCTTGGCCCGCACACTCTCGCGCTTGTGCCAGTCCACCGTCGTACTGGCCCGCAGCTTTTCGGTAAGCTCGGACGCAAGCTTCTTGAGGGTCTCGTCGCCCAGCTCACGAACGGCGCTCTCGTTGTCGGCCAGGGCGTCGTAGAAGGCGATCTCGTCCGGGTTGAGGCCGAGGGCCTGCTCGCGTTCGAGGGCTGCCTGGAAGTCTTTGGCCATCGCGATGAGGTCCTCGATGACCTGGGCAGTCTCGATCGCGCGGTTGTGGTAGCGCCGCAGGCTCTCCTCCAAGCGCTCGCTGTACTTCTTCTCGAGCACCACATTCCTGCGGGTGTGGGCCCGCACCTCGTCGCGCAGCAGGCGTTCGAGCAACTCGACGGCGAGGTGCCGCTCGGGCATCGCGCGCACATCCTCGAGGAAGGCGTCGGAGAGCAACCCGATGTTGGGCTTCTCCAGCCCCGCCAGGGCGAAGACGTCCTGGACGCCCTCGGCCACAAGGGCGTTGTTGAGGATCTGCTGGAGCGAGGCCTGGCGCTGATCCGCCCCTGACTTCTCGCTGGTGGTGGTGTGCTTGACGATGGCTGCACGGATGGCGGAGACGAACGCGATCTCCTCCCGCAGCGCCTGCGCCTCGTCGAGCGTGCTGCAGAGCGCGTACGCCTTCGAGACCGCGGCCATCGCGTCGAGGAACCGCTTCTTGCCATCCTCCAGGCCCACCACGTGGTTGGCGGCGGGGACGAGCAGCGCCAGCGGCTCGTCGGCGAAGCCGCTGTAGTCAAAGCCGTGGAAGAGCCCGCGCACGATGTCCACCTTTTCGAGCAGGAGGGCGAGCGCCTCGCGCGCGTCGAGCGTGGGGGCACCGCGGCCTTTGGCGTCGGTGTAGGTCCTGAGCGCCTTCTTGAGCTCGGTGGCGATCCCGATGTAGTCCACCACCAGACCGCCGGGCTTGTCCC
>JBCCRG010000214.1:0-6432 GCA_039208155.1 Bacteroidota bacterium
GCAGCGTGGCCTCCAGCGCGTCGAGATCCATGCGGCCTGCGGTGTCAGTCGCCACGGTCTGGTGCGCGATGCCGAGGACGCGGGCCATCCGCGCGTGCGTGTAGTGCGCCCCGGCACTCGACGCGACGGCCTTGCCCGGCTGAAGCTCGCGCGCGACGTAGAGCGCTTCGAGGTTAGCGACCGTCCCGCCGCTCGTCAGGTGCCCCAACGCGGCGTCCCCGTCCGATCCGTCGGGGAAGTCGAACAGTGCGGCGAGATCGCGGATGACTTCCTTCTCCATCTGCCCCGTGGGCGGCCCGCCATCGAGCGCGTGGTTGTTCGGGTTCGTCCGCATCGCCGCCGTGTAGGCCGCCACCGCAATGGGGTGCGGCGGCTTGAGCATCTGCCCTGCGTAGCGCGGATGGAAGAACGGGTACGTGCCCGGCGCGTCGCCCCGCGGCGGAGCCGTCAGCCGCGCGAGGTAGGCGTCCATCGCCTCCTGCAGCCGCGCCTCCGGTACCGCAGCCGACGAGTGCGGCTTGGCGGGGCCGTACGAGGCTTCCCACGCGTCGATGGCGTCGAGGGCATGCGTGAGTAGCTGGCGGGGGTTCATGCGGTCTTTGGTCTTTGGTCTTTGGTCTTTGGTCTTTGGAAGCAATCCAGCCGCCGCGCCCATGTCAAGCGTTCAGATGCTCTTCATGCCCTAGGCCCTGCTCTTCACGCACCTCGCCACCGGCGCGCCATGAGGCTGGGGCGCTCGGTCGGCTCCGGCTGCGTTGGACGAGCAGCCTCCCACCCCGGCGGGCGCGGGTCGAAGGCGTAGAATGCCCGCAGCGCCTCGAACAACTCGGCGTGGCGCTCGGCGAACGCGACGGGGCGTTCGAAGAAGACCTCCGTCGCCACCGCAAACAGCTCGGCCGGGGCGGTCGCGGCGTAGCTGCTGAGCATCGAGCCGCGGCGCCCCGCGCGCTGCATCTCGCGGCGCATCAAGTCGAGCCAGGCGTCCCGCGAGCCTGCATCGAGGAGCGACGGCAGGCCGTCGGCGTCGGCGTCGTCGAAATCAAAGAGGTGGGCGAGTTCGTGGAGGACGACGTTCTGCCCGTCGTTCCGCGCCCAGCCGTCGCGCACGGACGGCACGGCGAGCTGAACCGGCCCTTGCGGATGCACCATCCCGTCGTAGTCGTAGTCGGCGCTGCCGTAGTCCTCTTCGTGGTAGATCTCGTCGGACGTGTCGCCGAAGAAGTCGGGGAGGAAGAGGAAGGTGCGACCGTCGGAGAGCTCCCAGTCGGGCCGCCCGTGTAGCAGCAGCGCGATACCCGCCGCGACGCCGAGCCGGAGGTCGTCCGTCACCGCGACACCGTCTATGCCCTCGAAGCGGCGCTCGACGAGCACGAACCGCACGTCGCGCTCGAAGCGGCGCTGGCCCTCGGCATCCAGCCGCGCATAGATCGCGACGTGGTCCTGGAGCCAGCGACGGTGCGCCTCCGGCGTCTTCTGCTGCGCGAGTCGCCACCGCCGCAGCGGCTTTCGCCCGGATACGACGACCACGACCGCGAGCGGGACGAGCGCCCACAGCGCGCCGAGCGGACCTTGCGCGAGCGCACCGACGACGCCCACGACTAGCGCCAACAGCCCCGCGATGAGGCCCTGGAAGACGAGGTCGGCCGGTCGGACTACACGCATAGCTTTAGGCGCACGATTGCTCGGCTGGCACGGCTGATTCAGCCGGACGGGTCAGCATCAAGCCGCGTGGGATACAGTCGGTGTGCCCCGAACGCTAGGCCCCGTGTCCTCCCCCCTCCTCGTTCTCGTCCCACGCCTCGATTGCTTCCAGCACCGTCTCCACGATCTGGTCCTCGGGGACCGTGCGGACGACCTCGCCGTGCTTGAAGAGGTGCGCGCGGCCACGGCCCAGCGAGATGCCGAGGTCTGCTCCTGCGGCTTCACCGGGCCCATTGACGGCGCAGCCCATGAGCGCTACGCTGACATCCTTCTCGAACTTCCGCGCAGCGACGGCCTCCTCGACTTCGTTGACGATGGAGAACAGGTCGCCCGCGAGGCGGCCGCAAGTCGGGCACGCGATGATGTTGACGCCAGGCCGTCCGAGGCGCAGGCTCTTGAGGATGAGGTGGCCCGTCTCGACCTCGTGCTCGGAGTCGGCGGAGAGGCTCACGCGGATCGTGTCGCCGATGCCGTCGGCGAGCAGCGCACCGATGCCGATGGCGGACTTGATCGAGCCCGCCTTCACGGTGCCGCTCTCCGTCACGCCGAGATGCAGCGGATAGTCTGTGCGCTCGGCGAGGAGGCGGTAGCTCTGGATCATGAAGAACACGTCCGAGTGCTTCACTGAGATCACTACGTCCTGGAAGCCCTCGCGCTCGCAGACCTCGGCGTGGCGCATCGCGCTCTCGAAGAGCGCCATCGGCTGCGGGAAGCCGTACTTGTCCATGATGTCCTTCTCCAGCGACCCGGCGTTGACGCCGATGCGGATCGGAATGCCCTTCTCCTTCGCCGCGAGCAGCACCTCGCGCTCCCACTCCGGCTTGCCGATGTTGCCCGGGTTGATGCGCACCTTGGCGATGCCCGCCTCGATGGCTTTGAGGGCGTACTTGTAGTTGAAATGGATGTCGGCGACGAGCGGGACGGGGCTCTCGGCGACGAGTTCGGGGAGCGCGTCCACGTCCTCGGGGCGCGGGACGGCCACGCGGATGATGTCGGCCCCGGCCTCAGACAAACGGGTGATCTCCTTCAGGCAGTTCTCGACGTCGTGCGTCTTGCCCGTGGTCATCGACTGGACCGAGATGGGCGCGCCGCCGCCGACCTGGACATCGCCGACAAACACCGCGCGCGAGATGCGGCGTGGGCGCTCGACGGTACGCGCGGGCTGGGCCTCGACAGCAGGCTCGGGCTGCAGCATGGGGAGGCTCGTCGGCGGCTCCGCGACCACCTTAGGGAGCGAGGAAGCAGGCGGCTTCTTGTCCGAAGAAGGTTCCGACGGCGCTTCCGCACTCGAAGGCGGCTTGGCCTTGGGCGGCGTACTGCCAGGAGGGGGCGCAGGCTTGGACGCGCGGGGCTTCGGTGGCTTCGCACCGGGAGGAGGAGCGGGCTTGCCACTTCGGGGCTTGGGCGGCTTGGCGTTCGTTGCGCCCGGCGGCAAGCTAGGAGGACGCTTCTCCGTTGCTCCACTGGAAGGCGCTGCCTGCGGGGGCCGACCGGGCGGGCGCGGTGCTTCTGGACGTGAACCCGGAGTCCTCGCGTCGGACGAGGGGACGTCAGGCCGTGAGGCGTCGGACACGGCGGCGTCTGGGGTAGAAGAAGGCAGCGCGGGGTCAGTCGCAGCCATGGCGGTCAGGTGGGTGGCAAAGCAGAAATGGACCGCCCCAACCAACCACTCGGGGCGCGGTTTGTTCGCTTGGCCACACCAGGAACCGTCCGTGTCGATTTATTAACGAACCGCGCTCCGGACCCGTACCCTGAGACGGTTCCTTTCTCGGCAACTCCACCGGTCTATGCTCCGCTTTCGCACGCGCCGTCTCGCCTGGCTGCCCCTCGTTGCCCTGGCTCTAGCCGGTTGCGACACCGCCACACCGTCGGCCGACCTGCGGCTGTTCACGAACGCGGATACTTACGCGGCGAACGCGACGGTGACCCTCACGCTCGCCAACGAGGGCGGCGACGTGGTCACGATCCATCCCGAGCTATGCGGCCTTCTTCCTCAGCTTCGAGGCGAGGACGGCTGGGACGCCGCCCCGCCCTTCGACCGCCCAGATGTCGTGTGCACCACAGTTGCCCAAGAATCGTCTGACGGCAGCCGCGTCGAGACGACGTTCTCTCTTGCCGAGTTGGACGACCCTGCAGGCACCTACCGCTTCACCTACGGCACCTCGGCGGGCCCGGTGACGTCGAACACGTTTACAGTGACGAACTGAGCCCTCAGTCTGCTGGTAGGCGCTCGAAATCGATCATGATCTCCTGCTCCGACGTGAGGGCGGTGCGGTCGCTGAGGCGAATCTCACCCGTCGCGTAATCTACCGTGTAGTCCTCGCTCTCAACGAGTTGCACCCCGCCCGCGGTCACCCGTACGGAGCCTTCGACCACAGCGGAGCCAAGACGATACACTCCGTGCGGGTTCGAACGGAAGGAGCGCGCTCTGTCCACCAGCGCGGGATCGACACGAAAGAGATGCCTGCTCCTCTCCAAGAGTTGTTCTAGGTCCCGCTGTAGCGCGTCTCCCATGTCGCGGGTGGCCTCGGGCAGGGCCAAGGCCTCGCTCTCCAACGCCGGAATCGATGCCTTGGGGGCTATACGCTGAAGGCGACGCGCGAGAGCCTCTACCTGCGAACGGACCTCAGCGCTGTACTCGGCCGCGTCGTGACTAGTCGCGTAGGGCAACGTGCGGAGATCTCGGTTCAGCGCACGGAATGCGGCGTCCGCTGCCGCCAGTTCGCGGCGAACTGCGTCCAGCCTGACGTCGCGCGTGGACGCGTGAGTTCGTGCAGCCTCGGCCAGTAGGGCTTCCTGCCGTTCGAACTCCGCCTCCAACACGCCGGTCGCCCGCGCAAGTCGTTCAGCGTACCTACGCATCTCCATCATGTATACCGCCCCCTTTTCCTCGAGCGCTTTCATCTCCTGCTCCAGTCGCGCCCGTGTTGTGCTGTCCGGGCTGCTCAGCGACGCAGGTAGGTGCGGCGGCGGTGGCGGCGTGACGGAGCTGGCCTCGTCGTAGCGATCCCGCACCCAGCGTCGCGCATCGGCCCCGAGCGCCTGATTGGATCCGTTGACCTCGTAGACCTCCACGATTCCTCCTGCGTCATCGGTCCGGGCCTCATAGCGGCGCCTAAGCGTCAGCAGTTCTTCGTCAATCAGGAGCCGACCGCCTGGGGAGAGCGCCGTCAACGCGCCGTTGCTTGCGAGCGTGACTGATCCTTCTTGCTCGACGCGTATGCGCGCGTTGTCGTCGTCGCGGGTGTAGGTGAACGACGTGCTCGTGTCCGCGACGAAACCTTCGAGGACTATCGGTGCCGGTGGTGGAGTTGGAGGCGGTGCCGGACTCGGTATCGGGAGCGCGCGGACGGTCGGAATGGCTGGGGCAGGCGGCGGTGCTGGCGGTGCCGGGCTCGGTACCGGCGGTACCTGCGCGGCGCTCATCACAGTTGGCGCAGCCACCGCGACAAGGGCGATGAGCATCGCCGCTGCGATCAGCACGGGCCACCGGCGCTGTGACTCCGCGTTCACGTCCGTGGAAACGAGGCGCTCAACACGGTCGCCGAGCGTGCTCCCAGTCGCCATACCGGGTACGAGGTGAGGCAGCGCCGAAGAGGCACCACCCGAGCGATGCGCACGGAGGCGGCTTGCGGCGTCCACGAGGCACCGTGCCATCACCAGCGGTGAGGCTTGGGCGGCAGCCCACGCGTCGCAAAGGCGCTCGGCGGCCGCCTGCTGGCGGCGACGCGCGAGGCGGTTGAGCGGCTGGAAAAAGAACACGCTCTCCATGACGGCGAACACGGCCAGCCAGAAGGGATCGCGCCGGGCGAGATGGGCGACCTCGTGCGCCATCATCGCCCGCTGCTGCGAGGGCGTGGCCTCTTCGACGACCCAGGCAGGCAGCACCACCTCATTGACGCCTAAGGCCACAGGCACGGCGACCGTCGGCGTCTGCGTCAGCTGGAGGGGATAGCGCAAGCCTACGCGCTGAGCTAGCTCATTCAATTCGGCGACCAGCACCGACGACCCGACCGATTTGCGACCGGCAATGCGGGCGATGAACTGCCGATGGGCACGGGCGCGGCGCAAGCCTTCCACGACCACCCCGAGCAGCCAAAACCCCGCCAGCACCGCGACCCACAGCGATGCCCCCTCGGGTAACCTCCAGTTCTTCCTCAGTGGAATGGGCGTCCACCCCGGGACGGCCGCGACCGGCTCGCGCAGGAGCTCCGGTTGCGGGACGCGCTCGATGACCAGCGGGGCCGCCTCGTCGCTTTCCCGCACGATGATCTTGTCTGCGCTCAGTTCGATGAGTTGCCCCGCAGCCTCGCCCCGGAGCAGAACCAGCGTGCTTTCCGTCGGCGACGAGGCCACGTAGGCGGCTGGCTGCAAACCCATCTGGACACTCGTTGTGACGATGGCCGCGAGCACCCCCGTCTTCCAAAGCGCGTCCAGCGCGAGCGCGCTGGAGATCCAGCGGGACGCCAGCCACGCTGCGCCGAGGAGAAGAGTGCTATGCAAGGCGTAGGTCGCCAGCCACGCTACGAGGGTCTGCGCCCAGGCCGCATCAGAGAGCATGTCAAACATCGGTAGCACCGGTTGGCGTGGAAGGGTCATCGTCAGCATCGTCCGCAGGGTCGGAGGCCGCTTCGAGCGCGTCGAGGCGGGCCCGCAGACGGTCGAGGTCCGTGGCGGAGAGCTCGTCTTCGCGGAGCAGGTGGCTCACCAGCGCCGCCGGATCGCCGCCGA
>JBCCRG010000215.1:0-6425 GCA_039208155.1 Bacteroidota bacterium
CACTAAAGCGCCAAAATGGATTAGAAGCGCTGATTCGAGGTCGTCCCCGACCTGATCGGGGATCTATTCGGTGGTCAAAGGACGCGTCCAGCGGCCGGTCGCTCGCCGCTTTGTGCGATAAACGCCTTAAATAGGATGAGTTCGACGGCAGATACCTGCACATCGGGTTAGTATGTCCTGTGAGTATGGCCCTATCGGAACTACAGGCTTCAAACCGGAAATCATCCTTCCAAAATCCCAGATGCAATTCGGTGCCTTCGAGATCCACGCGCTGCCCGAGGGGCGCTTCACGGTAGGCGCCGACAAAGTCTTCGTGCCCTACACAGACGGCGACCCGCCACGCCCGGGGACGCTCTTCGTCGCGATTAGCCCGTTCCTCGTCCGCACGCCGAGCGACACGCTGCTCCTCGACGCGGGTCTCGGCGAGTATGCCGTCGGGCGCGGCACCGACTTTCTCATGGAGGGCCTCGCCCGCCACGGCGTCACGCGGGAGGCTGTGACGAAGGTGCTCCTCTCCCACCTCCACTTCGACCACGCGGGCGGCTGCGTGGCGACCGTCCACAACGAAGCACGCCCCACGTTCCCGAACGCCGAGTACGTCGTGCAGCGTGGCGAGCTCACGGCACCCTACGAGGGTACGTCGGACGAGGCCCGCTCACGGGTCGTGGACGCGCTCGACCGCGAAGGCCAGCTCGTGCTCGTGGAGGGCGACGGCTTCCTCACCGACGAGATCGAGCACGTCCACACTGGCGGGCACTCGCGCGATCACCAGCTCTACCGGCTGCACACGGCGGGCCTCGTGGTCCTCTTCGGCGGCGACGTCGTCCCGACGCCCGGCCAGGTCCAGCGGCGGTTCGTGGCGAAGTACGACCACGACGGGGCGCGCTCCCAGGACTGGCGCACGCGGCTCGCGCAGGAAGCGGCGCTAGACGGGCACCTCGCGCTGTTCTACCACTCCACGGAGGCGCTCGCCGGGTTCATCGACGAGGTCGCGGGCGGCTTCCGGGTAGAGCCCGTGGATGTGTGAGCCAGAGGAAGGCAGGAGTTCGAAGGCAGAAGGATGAAGGGAAACTTTAGGGTCTTCCAGGGTGCGCCTACCTGAAAAGCAGGCCTCACGGCAACACAGCGACACTGCAGCGATGCTTCCGATCTGCCACGAAGCCCGGAGGCTAGCGACCGCGAATGGGCTTGACGCGGCGGGCGACGCGCCTCACCTTTTCGACCTTCGACCTTCGACCTTCGACCTTCGACCTTCGACCTTCGACCTTCGCGTCAGTCAAGGCGCGTGGGGTGGCTGGACCCGTCCCCGCTCAGGGCGTGCGCCTCCTCGGTCACATCGGTGGCGAGGCGATGGCTCGGCGGGATGAGCATGCCGCGCGTCCGGCGGAGCGGGGCCTCCGGTGCAAAGTCGGGGTACTGCGCGTCGCGGTCTTTGATGACGCGGACGGCTCCGGGCCAGTGGATGTTGAAGGCGGGATCGTCCCACCGGACGCCAAGTGCGGCCTCCGGGGCATAGTAGGCGCTCATCTGGTAGAACACCTCGCTGCGGTCTTTGAGCGTCAGGAACCCGTGCGCGAAGCCCTCGGGGATGTAGAGCGCGTTCCCGTTGACCGCCGAGAGGACGGCTCCGAAGTGCTGTCCGTAGGTCTCAGACCCGGCGCGTAGGTCGATGATGACATCGTAGACCGCGCCGCGCGTGCAACGGACGAGCTTCGTCTCGGCGTACGGAGCCGCCTGGTAGTGCATGCCGCGCATCGTCCCCGCGAACTCGTTGAACGACGTGCTGGCCTGCACGAAGCTGGTCACGAGGCCTTGCGCCTCGAACTCGCGGCGGCAGTACGTGCGCGCGAAGTGGCCACGCTCGTCGCGATGGCGCTCGGGGCGCAGCAGGAAGGCACCGGGCAGCGTGGTTTCTTCGAAGATCATAACGCGACAAGCAGGCGGCGGTGTGGGTGGGCTCCCTCCCACTACAACCTACGCGCCTCGCGTCTCGAATCCGCGTTCGGCGGGCCTATTCGACCACCTGAATTTCCGGGATCGGGACTACGAACCGGCCTCCCCAATGACGGACATCGTCCATCTGTCGCGTTATCTCACGGGTGAGATTCCACGGCAAGATGAGCACGTAGTCAGGCTGCGTCTCCCGGATCCGCTCGGGCGCGAACACCGGGATGCGGCTGCCGGGGAGCCACGTCCCCTGCTTGTGCGGGTTGCGGTCCACGGTGTAGGCGAGCAGGTCGGGCCCGATGCCGCCGTAGTTGAGCAGCGTGTTGCCCTTGCCCGGCGCGCCGTAGCCAACGACGGTCTTCCCCGCCTCGGCGGCGTCGATGAGGAAGCGCAGCAGCCCACGCTTCGCGGCCTTAACGCGCTCGGCGAACGCGGCATACGCGCCCGTCTCGGACGTGTCGTCGAGGCCGAACGCACGCTCGCGGGCCCTCAGGTCGTGGATGCGCTCGGTGACCGGCAAGGCGTCGTTCTCGACGTGCCGCGCGAAGATGCGGAGGCTGCCGCCGTGCGATGCGAGTTCCTCTACGTCGAAGAGCACGAGGCCAAACCGAGCGAACACCCGCTCGACGGCGAGGAGGGAGAAGTAACTGTAGTGCTCGTGGTAGATTGTGTCGAACTGATTCTGCTCGATGAGGCGCAGCAGATGCGGGAATTCGACCGTCGCGACGCCACCCGGCTTGAGGACCCGCCGGATGCCCTCGACAAAGCTGTTGAGGTGCGGCGTGTGCGCGAGAACGTTGTTGGCCGCGAGGAGGTCGCACTGCGTCCCCTCCGCCGCGAGGTCCGCCGCCGTGTCGCGCCCGAAGAACAGCTCGCGCGTCTCAACGCCCTTCTCGCGCGCCGCCGCCGCCACGCTCGACGACGGCTCGATGCCGAGCGCCGGAATCCCGCGCTCCACGACGTACTGGAGCAGGTAGCCGTCGTTGGACGCGACCTCCATCACGAGGCTGTCGCGGTCCAGCCCGAAGCGCTCGACCATGTCAGCGACATAGCGCTCCGCGTGCGCCAGCCATGAGGTCGAGTATGACGAGAAGTAGGCGTACTTCTCCGAGAAGATGGCGTCCGGCGGCACGTCCGTGTCGAGTTGGACGAGCAGGCACGCGTCGCACACCATCGCGCGGAGCGGGTACACCGTCTCCGGCTCCGTCAGGTCCTCCACGCGGACCACGTTCTGGCACGGCGGGTGGACGCCCAGGTCCACGACCTCGGTGGTGAGCGGTGCCTCGCAGTGGCGGCACGTAAGCGTCGCAGGTCGCGGGTCGTAGGTCGCAGGGCGAGCTTCGGGTTCGGCGATCATCGGAGCGGAGGTTGGGAGTTGGAGGGGTCGGAATGCAGAAACGCGAGGGACATCCGTCAGACGACAGGCTCAGCGGCAGCCTCGGTCACGGGCTCGGCGACGTGAGGCTCGGGACGTGCGGCTGCGAGTTCGTCCATGAACACGCGCCAATGGCCCCACGCCCACGGCCGGGCGCGGAGGCGGTCTTCGACGTAGCGACGGAGTGCCTCGTCGTCGTCGAAGACGAGCGGGCCGTCCTGCACGAAGCGCCACCGGCCGCGGTCGAAGCGCACCTCGGAGAACACGACGGGCGCACCGGTTCGCTCGCCAAGCACGCGGGCCCCGACGGGCCAGAAGACGGGCACGCCGAAGAGGGTCGCGTTGGCCGGGCATTCGTCTGTTGGCAGCCAGACGGCCTCCTGGCAGAGGAAGACGGGGCGTCCGTCTGCGAGGACGGGCGCGAGTTTGCGAAAGGCCCCGCCGGGCGCGACGTGGTGACTCCCAAACGCGCGGTGGTGCGCGTCGTGGGTGAAGTACGGCCACTTTTCCGCCGCCGGTACGCCATCGGGGCCGCCCGCGCGTTCGAGCGGGTCGGGGATGTAGACGATGCGCCCGTCGCGCTGCTTCGTCCACCAGCCGAGGTAGCGCATGCCCGCGTGCAGCGTCGTGAGTTGCACGCCCGAGCGCGCGTCCTCCGCACCCGCAACGGATCGCGTCTCAAAACGGGGGTCCACGAAAAAGAAGTACGACCGCAGCCGCTCCCGGAGGTCGAGGTACGTGAACCGGAGCAGGCTCGCGAAGCCCGTCGGGTGTCCCGTCAGCGCGATGTAGGCCCGCGCCCGCTGACCGCCGAGCACGGCCGAGGCCAGCGCGATGGGCGCCAGCGCGACAACTCCGACCGCGTCGAGCACCTGCAGCGGCACGACGCGCGCGACCGGGCGCACGCCGTAGTGGAACGCCAGGTTGATCGCCATGCGGGCCGGGGACACCATTAGATCGACAGACTAGATGTGCTATGGCTAGCGCGCCGCGGGGATGCGCTCGTCGTTCGGCATCGCCTTCGAGAAGTTGATGCCGAAGTAGTTGTTCGGCCCCGGCACGAAGAGCCGCCGGAGTTGCTGCGGGCGCACGGCGAAGCGGGTCCATGCGCGGACCGCACGCCGCTTCTCGGCTGCTGTCAGCGGAGCCTCGCGCACGGCGCGGAGGAAGTTGAACGCACGGCGGTACGACGCCCGCCCGAGCGGTCGCTCCGTCTCCCCGCTCTCGTAGGCGAGGTACTCGTCCCGCGACATGTGGTGCGTGCTGCCGCCGTGCATGCGCATGAGGAACAGCGGCGCGTCGAGTCGCGCGAAGCGGCCACGCAGCGCGAGCTCGGCCATGAGCACGTCCTCGACGCCGTGCAACTGGTAGCCGCGCGTCGCCGCGAGGGCGTCGGTGCGGATGAGGCCGTGGGTGACGTACACCGCGGGCCCGCTCCCGAGCGCCGAGGCATAGCGCACGACGGGGTCGGCCGCGCTCAGGGCGTCCGTGTCGGTCAGGCGATACGGCCAGAAGCCGCCGCCGGGCAGGTCGAAGCCGCCAACCTCAGCGTCGTAGGGCAGGTCGTGCCCGTCCTCGTCGACGAGCCGGACGGCGGGGTGTGCGAGGACCGCGCCGGGATGCGCGTCCAGCGCCGCGACGGTATCGGCGAGGTACGTCGGAGCGAGGAGATCGTCGAAGGCAGCCCAGCGAAAATAGGGGGCGTCGAAGCGCTGCGTCTCTTCGAAGGCGCGGTTGTGGTTGCGCGTCGCGCCCAGGTTGCGCGGGTTGCGCACGAAGTGGACCCGCTCATCCTCCGCCATCGTCGCGCGCACAATGGCCTCGGTGCCGTCCGACGACGCGTTGTCGACGACCACGAGCACGTAGTCCCCGAACGTCTGCGCGCGCAGGTTGTCGAGCGTCTCCTGGAGAAAACGCGCGCCGTTGTAGACCGGCAGTCCGATGGCGACCCGAGGCATAGCGGGGGCAGTTCGAAGAGACTGGTGATGCAGGAATGGCGCGTTACGCCGGAATGGGCGCGTCCGTCCACCGCAGGTCGCGGTCGATGGCTCCGGCGTCGAGGAGCGCTTCGAGACGCTTGAGGCGGCGGTACTGCGGGCCCTCGAAGGCTTCTGGCGTCAGGTCCGCGTCGCGGAAAGCGGCGTAGAGCTGAGCGACGC
Source organism: Bacteroidota bacterium (assembly GCA_039208155.1). GTDB lineage: Bacteria > Bacteroidota > Rhodothermia > Rhodothermales > Rubricoccaceae > JBCBEX01. The sequence continues at coordinate 5,482 of JBCCRG010000215.1, forward strand.
CGTCGCGGACGGTCCAGACGGGCTGGAAGTTGGGCAGGTGGCGCTGGATTTTCGAGAAGTCGACCTGGTAGGAGCGTGTGTCGGGGCTCGCGCCGCCCGCAAACGCCACGGCACAGTCGGGCACCACGTCGCCGACGATCTCGGCGACCTCGCGGATCTGGTAGTTCTCGCTCGACCGCCCGACGTTGAACGCCTCGTTGTGGATCGCCTCGCGCGGCGCGGCCAGCACGGCCTCGATGGACCGGCACACATCCTCGACATGAACGAGCGGGCGCCAGGGCGTACCGTCGCTCTTGAGGAGGATCTGGCCCGTCGTGACCGCCCACGCCGTGAGGTTGTTCACCACGAGATCGAAGCGGAGACGCGGGCTCAGGCCGTAGACGGTCGCGTTGCGGAGGAAGACGGGGCTGAACGCGTCCGTCGCCAGCGGCGCGATGTCGCGCTCGGCGAGCACCTTCGCCTCGCCATAGGGCGTCTGCGGATTGAACGGAGCCGACTCTGTCACCGCATCTTGACCCGCTGCCCCGTAGAGGCTGCACGACGATGCGAAGAGGAACCGTCCCACTCCCGCCTCGCGCGCCAACTCGGCTAGGCGCACCGTCGCCGTGTGGTTGATGGCGTAGGTGAGCGCCGGGTTGAGGTTGCCGAGCGGGTCGTTCGACAGGTTTGCCAGGTGCACGATGGCGTCGAAGCCATCGAGGTCGCCCCGCGTCACGTCGCGCAGGTCGCGGCGCTTCTCCGGGATCGTCGCGACGGCGTCGGGGAGGAACGTGCACGCAGCGAACAGGTCGCTGTCGAGGCCGTGGACGTCATACCCGAGCGCGAGCAGGCGCGGGACGAGGACGGAGCCGATGTAGCCGTTGTGGCCGGTAACGAGAAGGCGCATGACGGAGCGAGGTGAAACGAGAAACAGGCGGGTCAGGGACGGGTCGCCGTGGAAGCGG
>JBCCRG010000216.1:0-6417 GCA_039208155.1 Bacteroidota bacterium
GCCGAGTTCAACACCGAACTCGTGTTCCACCTGGAGCCGCTGGAGACGATGTACCTCACCTCCAAGCGCGACGGCGTGCCACACGGGAGCCTGGCGAACGTCTACCTGTTTGGTGTCATCGCGTTGTTCCTGGTACTCATCGCCTGCATCAACTTCGCGAACCTGTCCACGGCGCGGAGCCTGGAGCGGGCGAAGGAGGTCGGCGTCCGCAAGACGGTCGGCGGGACGCGCGCGAGCCTGGCGATGCAGTTCCTCACCGAGGCGGTCATGCTAACCAGCGCGGCGCTGGCGCTGGCGCTGCTGCTGGTGCAGGCCACGCTGCCTGCGTTCGAGCGGCTGACCGAGAAGTCGCTGAGCCTGGCCACGCTGGGACTACCCGCGTGGGGCCTGGTGCTGCTGCTCGTGAGCGTCGCGCTCGGGGTGGGCGTCCTCGCGGGAGCCTACCCGGCGTTCGTGCTGACGCGTTTCCGCCCGGCGGCCGTGCTGAAGGGCACGTTCCGCACGTCCGCGAGCGGCGCGGCCCTGCGGAAGAGCCTGGTCGTCGTCCAGTTCGCCATCTCGATTGCGCTCATCGCGGCGACGGCCGTGGTCTTCCGCCAACTCGCCTTCATGCAAGAGCGCGACCTCGGCTTTGCCGCCAACAGCGAAGAGGGCCGCCTGCTCGAACTCCCCTTCGGCGGCGACGGCCAGGTGCTCGCGCAGTACGACGCGCTCAAGGCGCAGCTCGTCGCGTTGCCGGGCGTCACGGAGGTCGCAGGCTCGGCGACGCTACCGGGCGGCCTCGGCATCGCCAGCGCGGGCGGCACCGTGGAAGGCCCCGACGGGACGGCGCAGAACGTCTCGGTGAACCTCTACATGGTCGACTTCGACTTCCTCGACGTGATGGACATGGACGTCGTCGCCGGGCGCGGCTTCGACCCGGCCTTCGGCACGGACTCGACGGAAGCGTACCTCCTCAACGAGACAGCCGCGCGGGAATTCGGCTACGCGAACGTCGCGGATGCTGTCGGCAAGCCTGCGGGGTTCTGGGGGCGCGGCGGTACCGTCGTCGGCATCGTGGAGGACTTCCACCCCTTCGGCCTCCGCTCCGCCATTCCGCCGATGGGGATGCGCATCGACCCGAACAACGTGTCGCGGTACACGCTGCGGCTGCAGACGGAGGACCTGCCCGCTACCATCGCCTCCATCGAGGACCTGTGGCAGGCCGCCGTGCCGCACCGGCCGTTCGCCTACAGCTTCGTCGACGAGACGTTCGACGCGCAGTACCGCGCCGAGACGCGCTTCGGGCAGGTGTTCGGTGTGTTCGCGGCGCTGGCCATCTTCATTGCGTGCCTAGGGCTGTTCGGGCTGGCGAGCTTCACCGCCGCGCAGCGGACGAAGGAGATCGGCATCCGCAAGGTGCTCGGCGCGTCCGTGCCCGGCCTTGTGACGCTGCTCGCGAAGGACTTCGTGGTGCTCGTGGCGGTCGGCTTCGCGGTGGCGGTGCCCCTCGTGTGGTACGGCATGAGCCAGTGGCTCGCCGATTTCGCCTACCGGACCGATGTCGGCGTGCTCGTCTTCCTCGCCGCGGGTGGCCTCGCGCTCGGCGTGGCGCTGCTGACCGTGATCTCACAATCGCTCCGTGCCGCCACGCTCGACCCCGTGAAGGCACTGCGCTACGAATGAGCGGCTGCGCGGTGTCGCAGGTCGCGAGTCTCAGGTCAAAGGTCTGGGACACTACCGACCTACGACCCCTGACCTAAGACCTGCGACCTCATGATCCAGAACTACCTCCTCACCGCGCTACGCTTCTTCCGGCGGCAAAAGGGCTACACCGTCCTCAACGTCCTCGGCCTCGCGGTCGGGCTGCTGGGCGCGTTCCTCATCCTCCTCTGGGTGCAGGACGAGCTGCGCCAGGACCGCTTCCACGCCGACGGCGACCGCCTGTTCATGGCGATGCGCAACATCTCGTACTCCAACGGCACCATCGAGACCGCGCGGGCGATCACCTACCCGGCGGCGGCGGCCCTGGAGACGGCGTATGCGGAGATCGAAGACGCCGAGATGGTGACCTTCCCGAACGAGGCCGTCCTCAGCCACGACGGTCGCGCGTTTCGCGAGCGGGGCTATTGGGCCGAGGAGGCGTTCTTCGAAATGTTCACCTTCCCGCTCGTGGCGGGCGACCCGGCGACGGCCCTCGACGCACCCGATGGCATCGTGATCTCGGAGCAACTCGCCCAGGCGCTCTTCCAGACGGACGACTTCGCGTCCGTGCTCGGACGCACGGTGCGCTTCGACGACCGCCACGATGCCCGCGTGACGGGGGTGGCCGCCCCCGTTCCCGAACACTCGTCGCTCCAGTTTGACTGGATCCTTCCGTTCGAGGAGTACTACGCCCGCAACACGTGGATGGACCACTGGAGCAACAGCGGGGCGCAGCTCTACGTCCGGCTCGCCGAGGGGGCCGACCTCGCCACGGTCAATGACAAGATCGGGGGCCTGATCGAGGAAAATGCAGACTATACTGGCGTCGCCCTCTTCCTCTACCCCTTCCAGGCGTACCATCTCAGCGGCACCTTCGAGAACGGGGAGCAGGCAGGCGGGCGCATCGAGTACGTCCGCGCGTTCGGCGTGGTCGCGTTCTTCCTGGTGTTGATCGCGTGCATCAACTTCATGAACCTCGCCACCGCGCGAGCGGCGCAGCGAGCGCGCGAGATCAGCGTGCGCAAGACGCTCGGGGCAACGCGGTCCGGCCTGGCGGCGCAGTTCCTCGGCGAAGCGGTCCTGGTCGCCCTCATCGCGGCAACGCTGGCCCTGGTGGCACTCGTGTCGCTGCTGCCGGTCTTCGGCGAGGTGGCGGGCAAGCCGTTCGAACTCGGCTCCCTCGGGCCTGGCATGTGGGCGCTCTTCATCGGTGTGGCCTTGACGGCGGGCCTGCTGGCGGGCAGCTATCCCGCGCTGGTGCTCTCGCGCTACAACCCCGCTGGCATTCTGCGGGGCGGCGGAGGCGTGGCCAGCGGCGGGCTGCTGCGCAAGGTGCTTGTCGTAGGCCAGTTCGCCGCGTCCATTCTGCTCATCGTCGGGACGCTCGTCGTCTACCTGCAGATCGACTACATCCAGACGAAGAACCTGGGGCTCGACCGCGAGAACGTCGTCATGATGACGCTCGAAGGCGGTGCGCTGGACCAGTACGACACCTTCCGGCAGACCCTCCTCGCCCAGCCGGGCATCGAGATGGTCACGACGACCAACCAGGACCCGCTCTCGGTCGGCAACTCGACCTCGGACCCGACCTGGGACGGCAAGGACCCCGAGGCCCAACTCGACTTCCACATCATCCAGGCGAGCCATGACTTCGTGGAGACCATGCGCATGGAGGTAGTCTCCGGGCGCTCGTTCTCGCGGGCATTTGGGGCAGACACGACCAACTTCGTCGTCAACGAGACGATGGCCCAGGTGATGGGGACCGACGACCCCGTAGGCGAGCGGCTTGAGTTCTGGGGGCGGGACGGCGAGATCGTCGGCATGGTGGAGGACTTCCACATGACCTCGCTCTACGCGCCCATCGAGCCGACCATCCTGCTGCTGGACGCGACCCTCTCGCGCGCCCAGATGCTCGGCCGGATGCTCGCGGTGCGGATCGAGCCAGGCCAGACGGCCGAGGCCCTCGCAGGCCTGGAGCGCACCTTCGCCACGTTCAGCCCCGGCGTCCCCTTCGACTACACGTTCCTCGACGAGCGCTTCGGGCGGATGTACGAGTCCGAGCGCCGCATCGGAACGCTGGCCAACCTCTTTGCACTGGTGGCGGCCTTCGTGGCGTGCCTCGGGCTCTTCGGGCTCGCGGCCTATGCCGCGGAGCGGCGGCGCAAGGAAGTGGGCGTACGCAAGGTGCTGGGCGCAAGTGTGCCCGGCGTGGTGGCGCTGCTCTCGCGCGAGTTCGTGGCGCTGGTGGTGATCGCGTGTGCGGTGGCGTTCCCGCTCGCCTACCTCGGAGCCGAGCGCTGGCTGGGCGGCTTCGCCTACCGCGCTGACCTCAGTCTGACACCCTTTCTGCTCGCAGGCGGCAGCGCGCTCCTTCTCGCCGCGCTCACTGTCGGCATCCAAGCCTGGCGCGCCGCCACCGCCGACCCCGTGAAATCGCTGCGCTACGAGTAGCCTCGCCCTCTGTCATTTGTCCCTGGTCCTTTGTCGGAAGCGAGCACGCGCTTCCCTTCCAGCAACGAGGCCACACCCACAAAGGACCAATGACCAACGACGAATGACCAAATAACCCATGACCAAGAACTACCTCCTCGTCGCCTTCCGGAGCTTGCAGCGGCGAGCGGGCAGCACGGCCATCAACGTGCTGGGGCTGGCGGTCGGCCTCGCGTGCTTCTTCCTGATCGGCCTCTACGTCCGCGACGAGCTCGCCGTCGACCGCTTCCACGAGGACCTCGACCAGCTCTACGCTGTCGGCGCGGTCCAGACGTGGAGCGGCGAGACGCACCGGCAGTTCGCGCTGCCGCTGCCCACGGGCGGCCTGCTGGCGGACTACGCTCCCGAGGTCGAGCACGCCTGCCGCGTCCGGCGTAGCCTGAGCACCGTCTGGGCCAGCGAGACCGCCTTCACCGGCGAGGAGCAGCGCTACGCCGACCCGTCGTTCTTCGACCTCTTCACCTTCCCCGCACTCGCGGGCGACGTGGCGACGGCCCTCGACGCCCCCAGCCAGGTCGTTCTCTCCGCCGAGGCCGCGCTGCGCTACTTCGGCACGGTGCAGGCCGTCGGCGAGACGCTCGACACGCGGGTGATGGGCGACCGGGGGACGCTCACCGTGGCGGCCGTGGTCGAGATCCCGCGCACCTCGTCGTTCACCTTCGACGTGCTGATCTCGGGGCTGGCGCTCGAAGACGACGTCAACCAGTGGGGCACGTGGACCGGCATCACCTTCCTCAAGACACAGCCTGGCGTCACCACGGCGACGCTCGCCGACGTGTTCGACCGATTCACGGCCGACGTGATCGCCGAGCGCAACGACCGGCTGTCGCTCGTCCCGATTCCGCTGGCGGACGTCTACTTCTCCGACTTCCAGTACCACACCGGCCTCCGGGGCGACACGCGCTACCTCCTGCTCTTCGGCAGCGTCGCACTGCTGGTGCTGCTCATCGCACTGGTGAACTACACGAACCTGGCGACGGCGCAGGCCACGGACCGGGCCCGCGAGGTCGGCGTGCGCAAGGCCGTCGGGGCGCAGCGGGGGCAGCTCGCGCGGCAGTTCCTCGGCGAGGCGCTGCTGGTGAGCCTCGCCGCGTACGGGCTCGCCGTGGTGCTGGTCACGCTCGCCATCCCCGGCTTCAACGCCATCCTGGGCACGTCGCTCGCGGCGGCGGCGCTCGTCGAGGGCCCGACGCTGCTGTGGATGCTCGCGGCGGCGCTCCTGGCGGCGGCGCTCGCGGGGGCCTACCCTGCGTTCCTCCTCGCGCGGCAGCAGCCGACCGCCGTGCTGCGGGGCACGACGACGGTCAACGGGTCGTCTGGCCTCGGCGGCGTGCGGCTGCGCAAGGGCCTCGTAGTCGGGCAGTTCGCCATCACCGTGGCGCTGCTCGTCGGCGTGACCGGCATCGTGCAGCAGCTGCGCTACGTCCAGACGACCAACCTGGGCTTCGACCGCGAGCAGGTCCTGGCGCTCTCGCTCGGCGGCCCCACGGCGGAGCAGGCGGAGGCGATCAAGGCGACGTTCGCGCAGCACCCGGCCGTGCGCTCGGCCAGCGCCACCTCGGCCGCGCCCGGGGCCTACGGCATGATGTACTCCACGAGGGACGTCGAGGGACGCCCGGACCCCGAGGAAGGCGAGCGCCCGACGATGCTCTGGACCGTCTTCGCCGACCACGACTACGCCGCGACGCTCAGCCTGAACGTGGTCGCAGGGCGCTTCTTCGACCCGGCGATGCCAACCGACGTGGAGACCGGCGTAGTCCTCAACGAGGCTGCCGCGCGCGAACTCGGCTGGGTCGCGGGCGACGCGCCGCTCTCGGACGCGCTCGGCAAGACGCTCAACTTCGTGGCCGAGGGCACCGTGATCGGGGTGGTGGAGGACTTCCACTACGACTCGATGCGCGACGCCATCGAGCCGCTCGGCTTCCGCCTGGGCAACCCCAGCCCCGACACGGACTGGCCGGACTACTACACGCTCCTGCTCAAGCTCGACACGCAGGATCTCCTCGCCACGATGGATGACTTCGAGGCGCAGTGGGCCGCCCTCGCTGGCGACACGCCGTTCGAGGCGACGTTCGTGGACGAGTACTACGAGGCGATGTACCGCGACGAGGTCCGGCTCGGGCGGCTGCTCGGCACGTTCGCTGGGCTGGCGATCTTCGTCGCGTGCCTCGGGCTGGTCGGGCTCGCGGCCTACACGGCGCAGCGGCGCACGAAGGAGATCGGCGTCCGCAAGGTGCTCGGCGC
>JBCCRG010000217.1:0-6416 GCA_039208155.1 Bacteroidota bacterium
AGCGATGCCGTAGATGACATCGCTCGGGAGCGAGTTGGGGTCGGCCGGGTCCGGGCCGTAGGTGCGCAGCGTGTAGCCGTCGAAGCGGAACAGGTTGCCCTCGCTTGCCATCCACACGAAGCCGTGGCGGTCGAGCAGGTGGGTGGTGATGAAGTTCGACTCGGCGAAGGTGAGAGCGTCCGAGCGCTCGAAGCGGATCCGGTCGAGCGCCTGCGCGGCGAGCGTCCGGGCCGAGGGCGGGGCCTCCCAGTACGCGTCGGCAGGCAGCGTGCCGCGCTCCTGCCCATCACTCTGCGCCCGCACGCTCCCGGCGACAGCGGCCAGGCCCAGCACGACCGCGCAGCAACCACGCAGCAGCGATCGGAAGCGGAAGGAGGGAGACACGGGGGGACGACGGCGCACAAGCCGGGTGGTGGAAACGCGCGCAAAATAAGCACCGTACGCGCTTGTACTGAGGGTGTCGCGGCTCTGCCCGGCCCCACCGATTCCCCGCTTCCGGGGGTTGCACCGGCGCGCTGGGTGTCGGACACTGGGGACGTTGCTGCTTCCCCTCGTCCTCGGCCACCCACGCCCCGACTGCCATGGCTGTCTGCCTCGCCCTCGTCGAAGACCGCGCCGACGTGCGCCGCCTGCTCACCGAACGCCTCGGCTTCTTCGACGATGTCGAACTCGTGCTCGTCGCGCCGAGCGCGGAGCTGTTCTTCGAGCACCTCGCGCAACTGGACGACACCGAGGGCGCGGCGCTCCCGGAGGTCGTGCTCATGGACATCGAGCTGCCCGGCATCGACGGTATCACGGCGACGACGCGGCTCAAGAGCGCGCACCCGGCCATCGAGGTGCTGATGCTGACCGTGTTCGAGGACGAAGAGCGCATCTTCGCGGCCGTCAAGGCGGGGGCGTCGGGCTACCTCCTCAAGGACGCCAGTGCCGGGCGCATCGTGGGGGCCGTCTTGGAGGTGGCGCACGGTGGCGCGCCGGTGTCGCCGCTCGTGGCGAAGAAGCTCCTCAGCTACGTGCGCGGCGACGACGCGGGCGAGGACCTCGGCCTCACCAACCGCGAGCGCGACGTGCTCGACCTCATCGTGGAGGGCCTCATCGAAGACGCCATCGCCGACCGCCTCTCGATCAGCCCGCACACGGTCCGCTCGCACATCAAAAACCTCTACGAGAAGCTGCAGGTCCACAGCCGCGCCGAGGTGGTGCGCGTGGCCTACCAGCACCGCCTCGTCCGCTGAGCACGGTTGGCTGCGAAGCGCAGTGCAATATCCCCGGACCCGGCGATAGGCAGAAGGCGGGCGTGGGGCCCACCTTGAAGCAGGGAAGGCTGCGTCCGAGTGGGGAGGCACGCTGACGGGACATCCTGCGCGCGCTTCGAGGATCAGCCTTCCCCTCGCCCCCGGGGCGAGCAGGCGGGGTCGGGCGTCGGTGGTGGGCACCCGGCCCCGCTGCGTGGGGGCGCTGCGCGAGAGGCACACCAATCGGGTGGGCGAACGTAGGGCGGCGAGGCCGTGACGGGGAAGCGCCGCTGGCCGTTTCTGAGGCGAACGCGACCTCGAAGACCCGAGGCGCGCCCTTCGCACTTCGAACTTCTGCCTTCCCGCTTGTGACCCGCCCGGCGAGCGGTTCGCGCGTGCATCCATAGTCCTTCTCTCCCACGCACCGGATCACTCACGCGCCATGTTCCGCTTCGTCTTCCCCCCTACGCTCGCCGCCCTCCTCGTCACATTCACGGCCTGCACCACCGTCCAGCCTGTTCAAGAGGTTGTGGAAGAAGAGACCGAGATGGTCGTGGACGCCTCCGACGGGCGCGTGCATGTGACCATCCTCCAGGTGAGTGACGTGCAGGAGATCGTGCCCGCTGAGGGCGGCAAGACGGGCGGCCTGGCCCGCGTCGCCGGGCTGCTGCGCCAGCTCGAAGCCGCCAACCCCAACACGTTCGTCATGGTGCCCGGCGACTTCTACAGCCCGTCGGCCATCGGCACCTCCAAGGTGGACGGCGTCCGCCTCAACGGCCAGCAGATGGTCGCCGTCTTCAACGCGCTCGGCGTCGACTACGTCACGTTCGGCAACCACGAGTTCGACCTCGGCCGCGAGGACTTCTACCGCCGCCTCGACGAGACCGAGTACGCCATCGTCACCTCCAACGTCACCGACGAGAACGGCGCGCTCTTCCCGAAGTCGGCTGCCCACGAGCTCGTCACCGTCTCCGACGAGGACGGCACCGTCACGCTCGGCCTCCTCGGCGCCACCATCGGCCTCAACACCAAGGACTACGTCCGCTACCGCCCCGTCCTCGACGGGCTCCTGGCGGAGGTCAACGCCATCGGCGACCAGGCTGACGTGCTCATCGCCATCACGCACCTCTCGCACGAGCAGGACCTCAACATCGCCGAACTGCTCCCCGAGGTCGATCTGATCCTCGGCGGCCACGAGCACATCAACATGGAGCTCTACCGCGGCCCCAACTTCACGCCGCTCTTCAAGGTCGACGCCAACACGCGCTCGGTGTTCGTCCACCACCTCTACATCGACCCCGAGACGGGCGACATGGAGCTCGACTCGGAGCTGGTCCCGGTCACGGACGCGCTGCCCGAGGACCCCGAGGTAGCGGCCGTCGTGGACGAGTGGGTCGAGATCGGCTTCCAGGGCTTCCGCGACGCGGGCTTCGACCCCGACGCCGTCGTGACCACGATCGACGAGCCTCTCGACGGGCGCGAGATCAGCGTCCGCTACCGCCCGACTTCGCTCACCGACCTCATCGCCGAGGCCATGCTCGCCGAGGCCCCCGACGCGCAGCTGGCGGTCTTCAACGGCGGCTCGATCCGCATCGACGACATGCTCTCGCCGGGCCCGATCACGCAATATGACATCATCCGCGTGCTCCCGTTCGGCGGCGAGATCCTCACCGTGGTCATGGAGGGCGAGTTCCTCGCGCGCGTCCTCGACCAGGGGGTCGCCAACCGAGGCATCGGCGGCTACCTCCAGACGGCCGGCGTCGTGCGCACCGCCGAGGGCTGGCTCATCGGCGAGGACCTGCTCGACCCCGACGACGCCTACCGCGTGGCGATCAACGACTTCCTGCTGAGCGGCCGCGAGGCGAACCTCGACTACCTCACGTTCGAGCATCCCGGCGTGACGCTCGTCGCCGAGGGCAAGGACATCCGCATGGCCGTCATCGAGGAGATGCAGCGCCGCGCCGACGGATAGGCCAGGACTCGCGGGTGCGCAAACCAGTGAGCGGGACGAGCATTCGTACGTTCGTCCTGTCTAACACGGATTCGGCGTCACGATGTCAGCATGACGCCGACGTGTCGGTTCGATCTCGGTAGGGGCGGTTTGCAAACCGCCCCTACCGGTCCACACGGCCCGGGTTGGTTGGCGTCAGGGCGTAGTCTCCCAGGAGAGGCAAACCTGGACCCCGACATCCTCACGTCGATTCCGTATGACGAAGGCGCGGCACCTTGGCAGGTTGGCGGCGGCGGAGCAACCTCGCTTTGCTTGCCTCGTTGGACGCCCGTCTTTCTCACGCGCTCTCACTTCCCATGTACCGACCCCTAATCGCGGCGCTCGCGCTGCTCCTCGCGGCGCCCCCGGCGCTCGCGCAGGCTCCTGACGACGACGCCACCCTCGACGCTGTAGTCGAGCGTGCCACAGCACTTGCCACCGGGGAGGCTACCCCCACGCCAACCCTCTACGACGACCCCGCGCTCGTCCAGCGCTACCAGCGGACCATCACCCAGACCGAGCTCGAAGGGCTGCTCCACTACTTCGCCTCGGACCACTTCGAGGGCCGCGAGACGACGGCGCGCGGGCAGAAGATGGCCGCAGAGTTCCTCGCCCACAAGTTCATCGACATGGGCGTGCTGCCCGCGGGCACGGTGGAGGACGCTGGGCCGCTCGCGCGCTACTACCAGCCGTTTCCGCTCCAGGAGCGCAAGCTCGCCCGCAGCGTGCTCACCGTCATGGGCCCCGACAGCGCCGTCGTGATGACGAGCACCTTCAGCCGCGACGCGATGGACGGCGAGAGCTACCTCGGGGCTGGCGGCAACGCGGGGGCCCCCTCGGCCGCAGGCGTCGTATTCGCAGGCTACGGCATCAACGCGGACACCTACAGCGACCTCGGCGCACTCAGCGAGCAGGGCATCGACGCCACCGGCAAGTGGCTGCTGCTCCTCGACGACGAGCCGATGAACGCCGACGGCACGGCGAGCCGCATCACCGAGGACGGCGCGTTCTCGCAGTTCACGACGCAGTGGTGGTCGAAGCTGCAGGCAGCCTATAGCACCGGCATCGGCCAGCCGGCGGGCTTCCTGATCGTCTCCGACCGCAGCCCCCGCTCGGCCGACCCACTCGCCACGCGCGCCCAGTCGGCGCTCAACAGCGTGGGCAGCCTCTCGCTCGTCGGCAGCAGCGCGCAATCGTTCAGCCTACCGCCCATCTTCCGCGTCTCGTCGGCCGTCGCGGACGCGATTCTCGGCGACCGCCGCATCGCCGACCTGCAGGCGGAGATCGACGGGAGCCTGACGCCCAAGGTCTTCGAGGTGCCGGGGGCCCTCGTCGGGGCCGAGGTCGCGTATGCCACCAACACCGTGATGACCGAGAACGTCATCGGCATCGTGGAGGGCTCCGACCTGAAGGACGAGGTGGTCGTCCTCACGGCGCACTACGACCACGTCGGCATGACCGAGGGGGCGGGCGACACGATCAGCAACGGCGCCGACGACGACGGCTCCGGCACAATGGCACTCGTCGAGATGGCGGAGGCGTTCGCGATGGCCGCCGCCGACGGCAACGGACCGCGCCGGACGGTCGTCTTCCTAGCCGTCTCGGGCGAGGAGAAGGGCCTCCTCGGCTCGGCCTACTACGCCGACACCGAGCCGCTCTTCCCACTCGAAGACACGGTCGCCAACCTCAACATCGACATGATCGGGCGCACGGATCCCACGTATCCAGGCGAGCAGCTCGACAACTACGTCTACATCATCGGCGGCAAGCTCATCTCGGAGGAGATCCAGACCATCACCGAGCAGGCCAACGTACTCACGGGCCTGGGGATGGACCTCAACGAGCGGTTCAACTCGAAGGACGACCCCAACCAGTTCTACCGCCGCTCCGACCACTGGAACTTCGGCAAGAACAACATCCCGTTCATCTTCTACTTCAACGGGACCCACGAGGACTACCACCAGGTCGGCGACGAGCCGCAGAAGATCGACTACCCGCAGCTGACGCGCCGCACGCAGCTCATCTTCGCCACGGCTTGGCAACTCGCCAACCAAGACGCCCGCGTCGCGGTGTCGGGCGCAGGGTTCAACTAAGAGTAGTCCGGTGTCTCAGTGTGGCAGTGTTCCAGTGAGTGGACCCGGCTCAAAAATCGAGGCCGGCTCTCACTGAAACACTGCCGCACTAGACCACTGAAACACTACCGGACGACGACGACCTTCTGGGTCTGCTGCCGGTCCTCTGCGACGAGGCGGAGGACGTAGACCCCGGCGGGCACGTCGAGATCGACCTCGATGGTCTGGGCGCCTGCGGCCTGCGTGCCGGTGGCGAGGACCGCGACCCGGCGACCGAGCGCGTCGTAGAGCGCAAGGTCCACCTCGGCGGGTGCCCCGAGTTCGAGCGGGACGGCGAGCGTCTCACCGGCGCGGAACGGGTTCGGGTAGGCCGCCTCCAGCGCGAAGCTAGACGCGAGCGCGTCGTCCTCATTCGACACGACGGACTCACCCTGATAGCGGAATTCCTTCATCAGCACGGGCCCGGTGCTCTGCTGGAACGTCGAGAGGTAGAGCGGCCACTGGTCCGCGAAGTTGGCGCTCTGCTGGCCGAGTAGGTTGATGAAGGCGCTCTGCCCTGGCGGGATCACGTTCTGCGCGACGCTGTTGCCGTCGGGCTTGAACTCGATCACCTGCTGGTAGGTGCCAGGGTACTCCTGGTAGTCCGGGTTGAAGACCGGCACGCGGAAGAGCGCCTTCAACGCCTCGAAGTCCACGGGCGTGTTGGCCCGCACGTAGTCGTCGAGGAAGTCCACGCCATCGTAGAGGCGCGTGTAGCCGCTCGCAGGCGTGCTGATCCACGGCACGTTGTCGCCCTGATTCCAGGAGACGGCGGGCTTGTTGTTCCAGTTGACGAAGTAGCCCTTCGTCGGGTTGACTTCCTGCGGGTGGTCGGCGAAGTCGAGGAAGCCCTCCCACTCCTGCGTGCCGTCGCCCAGGGCCGGGAGGCGCGGGTCGACGGTGGCGGGGCGCTGCGGGTAGAGGCCGATGTGCCAGAACGCGATGCGCTGCGCGCGGTCGTTGTAGAACACGTTGAACGACATCGTCGAGCGCTCGATGGCATCGACGTAGGCCTCGAAGTCGCCGGCGCGCCAGACGTCGTAGAACGCCTCGACCATCTCGAGTTCGCGGTTCCAGAAG
>JBCCRG010000218.1:0-6404 GCA_039208155.1 Bacteroidota bacterium
ACGCGCCCGGAAATGGCGGCGGCTGCCCGCACCAGGAAGACTCGACAGAGAACGCGCACAGCCCTGACGGTCGGGCATAGCGGTTGCCCCTGGCCACGGGTTGCCTCTGGCCACGACCTGACCATGGTGGCGCTGCGGAAGGTCGTCAGATCCTCACTGTGCCCCGTTTGGGTCGCCCACGCCGCCGACGTATCATCTGGGTGTTTCCTACCCTCCCTCCCCATGGTTTCCCTGATGCGCATCCTTTGCCTACCGCTCCTGTTGGGCGCGCTGCTCGTCGCTTCCGCGCCGCACGCCTCGGCGCAATCGTGCTTCGACTCGTACGCGTTCGCCACCCAGGCCGACCTCGACGGCTTCCCATGCAGCGATGTCAACGGCAACATCCTCATCGGCCTCGCCGACCTCGATTCGACGAGCAACATCCAGAGCCTCGTTCCGCTGTCTGAACTGCGCAGCGTCACTGGCGACCTGACGATTTCCGCGAACGACTCGCTGGAGACGCTGACGGGGCTCGGCTCACTCGAAGAGGTCGGCATCCTGAGGGTGACGTTCAACGATGCCCTTACCTCGTTCCGCGAGCTGGGACCGATCGCCTCCGTGGGTGTCCTGGACGTACGCGACAACGGAGCGCTAACCTCGCTGGAGGGCCTGGAGACCCTGGAGATCGCAGAAGACGTCACCATTACCAACAACGACAACCTCACGTCGCTCGCCGGTCTGAGTAGCCTGCAGTTCGCGACCGAGACCTTCACGGTGAGCCGGAACGACAACCTGACCTCGCTGGAAGGCCTGGAGAAGCTCGAGGCAGGCGGCTTCTTCTCCATCGTCGCGAATGCGTCCCTCACCTCGCTGGAAGGCCTTGAGTCGTTGCGAGCGTCCGGCATCACGCTCACCATCAGCAGCAACCCGGCGCTCACCTCGCTGCGCGGGCTCGACTCGCTGCGCACGGTTTCGTTCGAGTTCTTCCTCCTCAACAACGACGCACTGACGTCACTCGACGGACTCAACGCGCTGGAGCGGACCCTGTCCTCGGCATACATCCAGCGCAACGAGGCCCTGACGAACCTGGATGCCCTGGCGAACCTCACCTCGGTCGGCGACGAGTTGGTCATCACGGACAACCCCGCGCTCACCGACTGCTCGTGCGGCCTCTACGACCTGATTACCAATGGCGGCGTGGACGGTCCCATCACGATAGAGAACAACGGCGTGGGATGCAGCAGCCTTGCCGAGATCGAGCCGCCACCGCCGGGGTCGTGCGCCACGGCCACGGCTTCTGAGGACGACCCGCTCCCGGCCGGGATCGCTCTTTCCATCTTCCCCAACCCCGCTCAGGGCTCGGCTCGCCTGCGCGCTGAGATCTACACGCCGACGCACGCTACCCTCACCGTCTACGATCTCCTCGGCCGCCGCGTGGCTACCCTCGTCGATGGCGTCGTCGCCGAGCCGCTCGACGTCAGGCTCGGGGCGTTGGTGCCTGGCACCTACCTCGTGCGCCTCACCACGCAGGACCTGACCGCCGGCCTCCCCGCCACCACCACCCAGCGCGTGACTCTGCTGCGATGACTCGACGCCTTCCTCACCAGCGCCCCGGATGGATGCGCCTCGCCTCTGTGTTCATGCTCGGCGGGCTGCTCGTGCTCAGTGCGCCTCCTCTAGCCGCGCAGTTTTGTTCGGGGGCGTTCGCGCTCACAAGCCAGGCCGAGGTCAACGCCTTCGACTGCGTAGGCGTGGATGACCTGCGCATCGGGTACATCAACGCGGACCTCGACACCGACATCACCGACCTGAGCCCACTCGCGCGCCTCGAAACGGTGACAGGCGCCCTCCTCATCGGCGGCAACCCGAACCTGACGAGCCTGGAGGGGCTCGGTGGCGTGCGGGGAACCGGCGGCCTGTTCCACGTCAAGCGCAACAACGGACTCGAAGACCTGAGCGGGTTGACGATGACTGGCGTAGAGCAACTTCTCATCGAAGACAACGAGGGCTTGCGTTCGCTCCGCGGCCTCGAAACGATCGTCACCGTGGAGGTACGGATTGACATCACTGGCAACGACGCACTGCGCTCGCTCTCGGGACTCGATGGGGTGGCGCAACTCCGCGCTCTCACCATCGCAGACAATACATCGCTCGCATCGCTGGACGGCCTCGGTGCCCTCACGCGCGTCGCGGGCGTCATGAGGCTGCGCGGCAACGCGGCGCTTCTCACGATGGAGGGCCTCGACGTGCTTACGGACGTCCAGAACTTTATCGTAGAAAACAACGACGCGCTCGAGTCGTTTGTAGGGCTCGAACGCCTAGCGAACGTCTTCGAATTTGTCGTACGCGGCAACGATGGCCTGCTCAGCTTTGAGGGGCTTACGGTCCCCGCGCTGACGCCCCAGGTTCTCACGATTGAAGAGAATGACGCCCTGCGCAACCTAGAGGGCCTAGAAGGTTTGCGTGGCCTTTTTGCTCTCGGGATCTACGAGAACGGCGCGCTAGAGACCCTTGCAGGCCTGGACTCGCTCGACAACGCCACCTTCTCGACGATCTCGGGCAACCCGTCCCTGCGCAACCTCAATGGCCTGGAGAGCCTGACCAGCGTCGGGTTCTCTATGGAGATCAGCGACAACACGAGCCTGCTGCACGTCGACGCCCTGCGCAACGTGCTGACCGGCGACGTGCTCGCTGTCCGAGACAACCCGCAACTGGCCGCGTGCTCGTGCGGCCTGTTCAATCTCATCGACAGCGGTGGGGTCTCCGATGAGGTCGTCATTGAGCGCAACGCCCCTGGGTGCAACGCCCCGAGCGAGTTGATGGAGCCCGCACCTGGCACCTGCCCGACCGTCGTGTCGAACGCACCTGATGCCCTGCCGCGTAGCGAGAGCGTGCTCACCGCCTACCCCAACCCTGGAGCCACGCATCTCACCTTCGCCGTGCCGGCTCCGGCCACGGCTCGACTCGTCGTCTACGATCTGCTCGGCCGAGCGGTCCAGGTTGTCTTCGACGGGCCCGCCGCGCAGAGCGTGACCGTGGCGCTTCCACGCCATGCCCTACCGTCCGGCACCTACGTGGCGCGACTGACGCTATCTGATTCCGCTGGGGCCGCCCCTCTGTCGCCCCAGGTCGAAACGCGACGCTTCGTCGTCGTTCGGTAGCACCTCGGCCCAATCGCTCGCTGACACCCTGGACGTCTTGGAGCGCCTTCGACCGACGGGGAGAGGCGACTGAGAACCGCGCCCCACCACCACTGAGGCGCGTGGTCGCGAACGTATCTTTTGCCTCCCACCGCCATGCATGCCGCGTGCGTGGCTCAGCGAACGGAGCACACGGCGAACCCATGGAGGTAGTCTTTCTCGTCGGAGCAGCGCAGGGGCTGTTTCTGGCAGCGGTGCTCGCCAGCCGACCGCGCAACACGTTGCCGAACCTGCTCCTGGCGGGGCTCATCCTGGCGTTCTCCGTGGAACTGGCGATGGCGGTCTACCACAGCGCTGCGTTCAGCCTGCGGCACCCGGTTCTCATCGGGCTGGACCTCCCAATCGCGTTCCTGTTCGGCCCGCTGCTCTACCTCTACGCGCGCACCCTCAGCCAGGGCGAAACGCGGCTGCGGCGGATCGATCTCGCGCATTTCGCTCCGTTTGCCGTCTTCACGCTGTTTCTCCTGCCGTACTTCGTGCGACCTGGGGCGGAGAAACTGCTCCTGCTCGACGACCCGAGCCTGTAGTTTCAGACGCGTGCCCTCGCTGTCATCAACCCGCTCAAGCTTCTCCACGGCGCGGCGTACTTGGGCCTGGTTGTGCTTCTACTTCGGCGTCACAGTCAACGCCTCCGCGATACACCGTTGTCGGTCGGGCACACACGCCTACGCTGGCTACGCAATCTCACCATGGGCCTCGTGGGGATGCTGGTCCTCTCCGCTCTACTCTTTGCCCTCGGCGGTCGCAACACGCCCGTTGGCATGAATCCCAGCGGGCTCTCCGATGACCTCACCCTCTTGGCCGTCATCGTCTTCGTCTACGCGATTGGCTACTTCGGCCTCCGCCAGCCCGCTATCACGGCCCCGCCGGTGCTGCCTGAACCGACGGCCCCGTCCGCCGAGCGGGTGCCCTACGCTCGCTCTGGGATGGCTGCCGAGGAAGCGGCAGAGCAACGCGACCGGCTTGTGGCGCTGATGGAAGCCGAGCACCTCTACCGGCGGGGCGACCTGACCCTGCAGGACCTCGCGGGGGCGCTGAGCCTCACGCCGCACAACCTCACGGAGGTCCTCAGCACCCAACTCGATCAGCGCTTCTACGACTTCGTCAACAGCTACCGCGTGCGCGAGGTGCAGGCCCGCCTGACGGACCCGGCGTACGCGGACTGGACGGTGCTGGCGATTGGGCTGGAAGCCGGGTTCAACGCGAAGTCATCGTTCAACGCGGCGTTCAAGCGGCACACGGGCATGACGCCGTCGCAGTACCGCCGTCAGCACGCGACGGCCGTTTGAGGATGCGGAGCAGGTCCAGCCCCACGGGCCGGGACCTGGTTGGGGGTCCAGACGGGCGGGGATGGTCGAGTTAGCGGTCGCTCGTCGGCTAGGATGCGGACTCGTGCGCCTCGCGCGCTTCCGTTCCGCAACCGTGTTTGCCCATGCCCCGCCTGGCTGTCCTCCTTGCCCTCGCCGTCCCGTTGACCTTGGGCGCCCTGCTCGCTGCGCCTGCGGTCTTTGCGCAGACGCAGACCCTTCGGGGCGTCGTCCTTGACCGCGACACACGAACCCCGCTGCCCGGCGCCAACGTCGTCGTGGTGGACTCGGAGCCATTCCTCGGCACCGCGACGGATGCGAACGGGCGGTTCGTCCTCCCGTCGGTCCCCCTCGGGCGTCTCGCGCTTCAGGTGAGCTACCTCGGGTATACCCCGCGTGTCCTCCCGAACGTGCTCATACGCGCTGCCCAGGAGACCGTGTTGGAGATCGCCCTCGCGGAGCAGGTGGTGGAAGGCAGCGAGGTCGTCGTCGTGGCCGAGGCCCGCGATGGGCAGCCCCTCGACGACTTCGCGGTGACGAGCGCGCGCTCGTTTTCGGTGGAGGAAGCACAGCGCTACGCCGGGGCCGTCGACGACCCAGCGCGCCTCATCGCGGCGTTCCCGGGCGTGGCCACGTCGGGGAGCGGCACGCAGGACAACGCCGTGACCATCCGGGGCAACGCGCCCAAAGGCGTGGGCTGGCGGCTCGAAGGCGTGCCGATCCCGACGCCGAGCCACTTCGCCGGGCTGATCGTGGCGGGCGGCGGCGGCGTGACGCTCTTCAGCGGACGGCTGCTCTCAGACTCGGACGTGTTCACCGGAGCCTTTCCCGCAGAGTACGGCAACGCGCTCGGCGGCGTGTTCGACATGCGCTTCCGCACCGGCAACCCGGCCACGCGCGAGCACACGGCGCAGGTGGGCGTGCTCGGCGTCGAAGCGGCCTCGGAGGGACCGTACCGACGCGGCAGCGCAGCCACATACCTCGTGAACTACCGCTACTCCACCCTCGGCCTCCTGATGCCGCTGCTTCCGACGGAGGGCTCGATCACCTATCAGGATCTCTCGTTCAAGCTTGCCTTTCCCACCCGTCAGTTCGGGCGCTTCGAGGTCTGGGGCATCGGCGGCCTCGACGGGCAAACCGACGTGGCCAACACGGACTCGACCGAATGGACATACGAGTTCCAGGACCGCACGCGCGCCGAACTCGACCTGGGCGTGGGCGCGGGCGGTGTGACGCACCACCTGACGCTCGGCAGCGACGCCTACCTCCGCACGAGCGCCGCCGTCACCGCGCAGCATACCGACTGGACCCAGCGCCGCCTCGATGACGCCTTGACGCTGCAGCCCGAGTTGTCCCTCCGCAGCACGGACGGGCGGGTGATCCTGGGCAGCGTGCTGACGCGCAAGTTCGGCGCACGGCACCTCAACCGGACGGGCGTGATGGCGCAGGGGCTGTTCTACGACCTCGACGTGCGCTCGGCGACAGACAACCAGCCACCCCTCGTTCCGGTCGCGGTGGGCGATGGGCAGAGCCTCCTCGTCCAGGCGTTCACGCAGTCGCGCCTCACCCCCGTGGTCGGCCTCGATATCAACCTAGGGGTTCACGTACAGCACCTCGCGCTTACGGGTGCGACGTCGGTCGAGCCGCGTCTCGGCGTGACGTGGGCGTTCGCGGCAGGCCAGTCGCTGAACATGGCCTACGGCCTCCACAGCCAGGCCGAGGACCTGCGCATCTACCTCGCGCAGGTGCCGGATGGCACTCAGCCGAATCAAGACCTCGGCTTCGCACGCGCCCATCACCTCGTGCTCGGCTACCGCCGGGCGCTGGGCGACGCGAGTTCGTTGCAGATCGAGGGCTATGCCCAGCGGCTCTTCGATGTGCCCGTCATCGCCGACAGCAGCTTCTCGCTGCTGAACCT
>JBCCRG010000219.1:0-6363 GCA_039208155.1 Bacteroidota bacterium
CTCCAGGCGGCTCGCGTGCTGCTTACGCTCGGTGCCGTCTTCGGCGGCCTCGGTGTGGCTGCCGGTGCGTTCGGCGCGCACGGATTGGAAAACGCCGTCACGCCTGAGCGCCTCGCCGTGTTCAAGACGGGCGTACTCTACCACCTGCTGCACACGCTCGCGCTCCTGCTCATCGGCATCCTGCTGCTCCAGGGCCTCGACGTGCGCCTCGCAGGCTGGCTCTTAGCTGGCGGCATCGTCGTGTTCTCAGGGAGCCTCTACGTGCTCGTCCTCGCCGACATCCCGATTCTCGGCGCCATCACCCCGATTGGCGGCGTGGCCCTCATCGCAGGCTGGGCCACCCTCGCGTGGCGGGTGTGGGGAAGTCTTTCCGTGTAGCCGTGCCCCCGTTCTGCCGTGTGGCTGTGGATCTCCTCACGGCAGAACGGAGATACAGGCCACGGCCGCACTAAAACTCGTCCTCCTCGAAGAGGATCATGAACGTCGGCGTAAGGCCGTGCTCGGCGGCCAGCTTCAGCAGCTCATCGGCAGCGGCGTCCGGGGCCGCGTAGGTGCCGTGCTCAGTGCCATCCACGGCCAGCGCGTAGTCAATCTCGCCGTCCTTGTCCGCGTCGAGGTCTTCCCACTCGATGGCCTCCTCGATGAGGTAGAGTTGGCGGTCGGGGTCGTAGGAGGCGAGGAAGCGCTCGCGCGTCTGCTCGGGGTCGATGAGGCTAACGTTGCCGAGGGCGCTGTACTCCTCGTCGTAGAAGAGGCTCTCGATGAGGAGTTGCCGGGCGAACTGCTCGATGCTGAAGGCGGCCATCGTGGGGGCGGAGGCTGAGAGAGGGAAGACGGTGCCAGGCCCATCCCGGGGGCTGGCGAAGTGTGATGCTTCAAACTACGAGCCCTGCCCGTCGTCGTTTCGCGAACAGACCAGGACGCACAGGCTATTCGACCGCTGCCGGTGCGACGAAGGCGTCGAGCCTGGCGCGGGCTGTCTCGCCGTGCACCTCCTCACGCTCCAGCCCAAACCGAGCCGCGAGACGGGGCACGAGCCGAGCCGTTGCGTCCGCGAGCAAGACGGGTTGCCCGCACTCGTGCGCAAGCGAGGTCACGCCGCGATCCGTGATGCCGCACGGCACGATGTGGTCGAACCAGCCGAGGTCTGTTGCCACGTTGAGTGCGAGGCCGTGCATCGTCACCCAACGGCTACAGCGGATGCCCATCGCACAGACCTTGCGCTCAGGGCCTCGCCCGTCGGGCCCGATCCAGACGCCCGTGCGCCCGTCCACACGACCCGCGACGAGACCGTAGTCTGCGCACGTCTCGATGACGGCCTCTTCCAGCTCGCGGAGGTAGCGGTGGATGTCCGAGCCGCGCTTCCCATCGGCGTAGGCGATCCGGTCGAGGTCGAGGATCGGGTAGGCAACGAGTTGGCCGGGGCCGTGGAACGTGATATCGCCACCGCGGTCGGTCGGCACAAACGTCGCGCCGAGATCCGCGAGCGCCTCGCCCGAGCGCAGTAGGTGCGCTGCATCGCCGTTCTTGCCGAGCGTGTAGACCGGCGGGTGCTCCACCGTCAGCAGCACGTGCGGCAGGCTGTCGGCCTCGTCGGCCCGCTTCGCCGCGATGAGCCGCGCTTGCACCTGCCGCTGGAGGGCCCACGCGTCCCGATAGCCGACGCGGCCGAGGTGACAGACGAGGAGCGAGGCAGGCATAGCAGCGCGAGCGTGTGAGGACAGGCGCACTCGAAAACCGCAGAGGCCCCGCGCGTTCCCACACGCGATACCTGGCACCGAACGCACCGAGGGCCGAGACACCTTCGCGCCTCGGCCCTCGGCCTGTATCAGTCGGTGCAGGCTTACGGGCCTACGAACCGATGTACTACTTGAGCACGGTCATGCGACCGGTCTGCGTCTGCACCTCAGCACCCATCTGCGCCTCGACGCGATAGACGTAGGTGCCAGCCGCGAGCGACGCGGCCTCGACCTCGACGCTCTGCGCGGCGCTGGCGGCGAACGACTGCGCGGGCAGCGCCATCACCTCGCGGCCAAGCACGTCGTAGACACGCACGCTCACCTCGGCGTCGGCGGGGAGGCCGAAGCCGATCCGCGCCGTCGTGGTGAACGGGTTCGGGTAGGCTCCGTCGAGCACCAGCTGCGAGGGCAGCGCCTCAGCAGCCGCGTCGCCAGCACGGACGCCTTCGCCCTCAGGCAGCGCCGCTGCCGGGAGCAGCTTCGCCGAGCCGTTCGGGAGGACGGCCAGCAGCCCGAAGGCCTCGCCGTCCTGGTCGTCGGCCGGCGACAGGAAGCCCGAGGCGAGGATCGTGAACGCCGAGCCACCCGCCGCGCCCAGGTCGGCCGCGAACGACGCGATCGGCGCACCGCCTGCCGGGGCGATGTCGATGGTGTAGGCATCCGGGGCTACACCGACATAACCGGTGATGTCCTGGAAGGTGACCGTCGCGAGCGTGGCCACGTCGCGGGCGATCACGTCCACCGTCGGCGCGTCGGGCGAGCCGTGGACGACCGAGAACTCGACGAGGGCCGGGTCAGACGCCATCATGCGCGTCTCCGCGGCGGCGAGGAGCGTGAAGGCCGTCGAGACCTCGTCCGGGTTCATCGAGAACGCGTCGGGGTCGAGGACACCGGTGGCGATGACCTGGTAGTTCACGCCCGCGTCGAGAACGAAGGTGAACGTGTCGAGGGCCTCCTCGACGCTCTCCGACGTGCCCGGCGCGATGGCGACCTCGATGGCCGACTCAGCCGGGAGCGGGAGGTACGGCGTGGCCTTGCGGAACGGGAGGTCGTCCACGGCCAGCTCGCCGTTTAGGTAGACGTCCACGATCGCGGCACCCGGGTCGGGGCTGTTGTGGATGATCTGCACCGGCGCGGTCGGTGCCGAGGCGGGCGGGAGCAGGAACGTCGCGCCGCTGGGCAGCACGCCGAGAAGCGCGAAGGCCGGACCGTCCTGGTCGTCCTCCGGCGTCAGGAAACCGGAGGCGAGGATAGTGCCCGCCTGGCCTGCCGCACGTGCGAGCGGAGCCTGGAACGACGCCACGACGAAGTCGACGCCCGCCGGCTTGATGTCGATGGTGTACTGCGCAGCCGGGACGGTCACGTAGTCCGAGATGTCCGTGTAGGTCGCGGTGGCGAGGAGCGCCACGCCGCGCGCTTCGATGTCGACGGTCGGCGCGTCAGGCGAGCCGTGGACGATGGCGAAGCTGACGTTGCCCGCGTCGCTCGTCGTGCGCGTCTCAGCGGCGGCGAGGAGCGTGAAGGCCGTCGAGACCTCGTTCGGGTTCATCGAGAACGCGTCAGGGGCCAGCACGCCGGTCGCGATGAGCTGGTAGTTGACGCCCTCGTCGAGCGTGAACGGGAAGGTGCCGAGCGTTTCAGCCGCGCTCTCTGAGTCACCAGGGGCAACGTCGATGAGCAGTTCGGTGTCGGCGGGGAGGTCGAGGTACGGCGTCGCCGTGCGGAATTCGAAGTCGTCGATAGCGAGGTCGCCGTTGATGTAGACATCGACCACGGTGGCACCCGGATCGGGGCTGTTGTGGATGACCTGGACCTGGGCGGTCTGTGCGAGGGCGAGGCCTGGCACGAGCAGCGCGCACAGCGCTGCCAGACATAGAGAGGTACGCATGGGAAGAGTGGAGAGAGAAGAGAGGAGAGGAAGTCCGGGCCTCCCGCAAAGGGGTCCGGCACCACGCTGTCCGCTTGGACAGCAACATGGCGCGTTACGGCGCACCAACCTCACTACCCCCTATCGCTGACACGTGCCTAGCCGCGCAGCCTACACCCTACGTTTTTTTCCAGAAACGCCTCCTGCTGCTCAAAAGAGCACGATATCATCGATGCCGAGCGTGACGTCACCGCCTGCGAGCGCGTAGAACGCGAGGTGCGTGAGATCGCGGCCGGTCCATGCGACGGGCTGGCCGTAGCCCTCCTGGCTGAACTCGGAGAACGGCACCTCGAATCGGGTCCACTCCTCGGAGGAAAGCGTCACGTAGGCGTTGAAGTGATCGTAGTCCACCACCCGCGCAGAGCCAAGCTGGACGATGTAGGTACCCGGTGTGCCACGCAGCGCGAAGCGGAGCCCATCGAAGACCGTAACGTCGAAGCCGTCGGCCGCGGCGGTGAGCCGCGCGATGGCCCCTGCGGTGTCGGTCGGGCCTGGCTCGGCGGGGCGCGTCGCCTCGACGGTGAGGTGGTGCTGCGAGGCCGCCTGCATGCCGCCCGGCTGCGCGTAGACCTGCGCCTCGGCCTGCCCGTCGGCGACAGCTAGCCACACGGCCTCGGAGCGGGCGCGGTCCTCGAAGTCGTCCACGTAGCCGCCGACGCCCTCGACCACGCTCACACGCAGGCTTGGCGTCTGCACCGCTGTGGTGCTGGCGTCTTCGGCGGGTGCGGCGGGAGTCTCCACGCTCGGCCCGCAGGCGACGAGCGTGAGGACAATCGCCCAGGCGAAGAGGAGCAGAAACAGGCGGCGCATGGCGGTAACAGGACGGGTCGGCAGAACGGTCTACGATGCGAGACACAGGCACATCGTCCAAAGAGTACGCCTGAATGCGCGGCTGCGCCGTCAGGCTACGCCTGCGGAACCCTGCCGTACCGCTCGAGGCCCGCCAACCGGGTATGCCTCCGGCTGATTGCCCGCTGAGTCCCAGGATGCCGCGCGCGCACCGGGGCTGCGTCTCACCTCACCGAGGCTGCCCTGCAGCGACTCAGATCCGCTCCAGATGCTCGGCCGGAATGGGCTGGATGTACGCCGCGTCGAGCGTCTCCTCGTGCACGCCGAAGAGCCCCGTGCCCCGGAAGTCGACCACCACGAAGCCGTCGATCTCGCCGACGACCTCGCCCACACCGTAGAAGCTCGGCATCGGACCGTAGTAGACGAGATCGCCGCGCCCGAGGCGGTCTGCCGCCCGCGCCGCGCGGTAGTACGGCAGTACCACCGGCAGGTCGTCGAGCCGGTACGGCATCCGGTCGGGACGGCGCGCCATGAGCAACAGCGGGAAGCGGGATCGGGAGTCGTTGGAGCCGCCAATCTACGGGCACCCCAGCCGGAGGTTCGCGCCCAAAGGTTGAGGACGCCGACCCTGGCTCTCTCTCGCTCCGTGTCGCCACGCCAGAAAAATCACCGGGGGCCGGGACCGGGGAGAACCCTACACCCCATCCTCGGTATAGACTTGCCTCCTCTTCCTACACCCCTGCGCGACCATGGTGAACGACCGAAAAATTATGGACCGTCAGGTCGGCCGCAACGCGCAGCTTTTCGCGGAGTCCATCGCGACGCTGGGCAGCAAGGAGGAGCGCTATCCCTACCTGCGCATCCTCGTCTCGCTGGTCGAGCAGGCACACCCGGAGTGGAACCAGGCCCCGCAGAAGGACCGCCAGATCGCGCAACTCGTGCACGTGATGAGCAACCAGGCGCTCGACCGAGGCGAGGTGGCCGATGTGGTGCGGGTGCGCGACGAGGAGCGCGGCATCTTCTACGAGTAGGACGCGCACGAGACAGGCCAGCCCGCCCACGAGCGGCACGCTCGGCTACGCGGACTATAGGCTGGGCACATGGCGGACGTAGTGTGCCGCCATCGTCTGGCTGATTCAGAACGGGTCACAGGTCCCTCTAGGGCATTCACCCTGCTGGATTTGGCGCATCTGCGAGACAGAATCGAGTGGCAATCGGTTGTGCCGGGCCCGGGTGTGGTTTTTCGTTCGCACCCGCTGCTCTCTCTCCGCTCTCGTTCGATCTCCTCATGGCCCACCCCTCTCGTATCCGGCTCGGCGTAGCTGGATTTCTCCTCCTGATCCTCGCCGGTTTGCCCTGGCTAGCTGGGTGCGACTTCCTCCGCAGCAGCGACGACGACACCACCTCGCCGACGCCCATCGGTCCCGCCAACGTCCGGTATCCACTCCAGCTCGTCGAGGGGCGTTACCTCGCCGACGCAGCCGGCACTCCGATTTTCGTCAGCGGCGACGCCGCCTGGTCCGCCATCGCCAACCTGTCGCGCGAGGAGATGGTGCGCTACCTTGACGACCGCCAGGCGCGCGGCTTCAACGCGATCTACGTCAACCTCATCGAGGCGGCGTTCTCGGACCAGACGCCACCGCACAACAGCGTCTACGACGACCCGCCGTTCAACTCGACCGTAGATGGCGTCGAGCTCGACTTCACGGACCCGAACGAGGCCTACTGGCAGCTCGTTGACGACTTCCTGGAGTATGCCGAGGCCCGCGAGTTCATCGTGTTCGCCTTCCCAGCCTACACGGGCTGGCAGCAAGGCAACGACGGGTGGGGCAGCGGCATCGACGCCAACGGTCCAGACAACCTGCGCACGTACGGCGCCTTCCTGGGCAACCGCTACCAGGACCAGCC
>JBCCRG010000220.1:0-6335 GCA_039208155.1 Bacteroidota bacterium
GCCGCGTGCTTCGAGCGCATCGACGGTGGACGCGGGCGTGCGGTCGAGTTCGAGCAGGAGCGTGTCGTCGGGCTTCCACTGGTGGTGGTAGCGCGGCGCGGCGATGGCGTCCTGCACCGGTATCCCGAAGTCGATCACGCCGAGCACGACCTCGTAGACGGCCGTGATGATGCGCGAGCCACCGGGCGAGCCGAGCACCAGCTTCAGCCGTCCCTCCGCATCCTCGATGATGGTCGGCGTCATTGA
Source organism: Bacteroidota bacterium (assembly GCA_039208155.1). GTDB lineage: Bacteria > Bacteroidota > Rhodothermia > Rhodothermales > Rubricoccaceae > JBCBEX01. Next base: position 247 of record JBCCRG010000220.1, read on the forward strand.
CGAGAGCATCCGCTTGCCGGGCTCGATGCGGTTCGCCTCCGCCCCGACGAGGCCGTAGCGGTTGGGCGCGCCCGGCTTGGCGGCGAAGTCGTCCATCTCGTCGTTCAGCAGAAAACCTGCGCCCGCCACGGCCACCTTCGCGCCGAAGCTGTCGTTGATGGTCGTCGTGACGCTGATCGCGGTATCGTCGAGCCCCACGACCGAGTAGTGTGTCGTCTCCATCGACTCGGGCACAGTCTGCGGCATCACGCCGGCGGGCGTTCCCTGCGTGAGCGTACGGCTCGCAGTGACGGTGTCGGGGCGGAAGCCGGCCATGCGTCCCTGGATGTAACGTCCGCGCAGGAGCGCCTCTGTCGGCACGTCGGCGAAGGCTGGGTCGCCGAGCCAGTAGGCGCGGTCGGCGAAGGCGCGGCGCATTGCCTCAGCGGTGAGGTGCAGAAACGCGGGCGAGAGCCAGCCGAGGCGCCGCAGGTTGTACGGCTCGACGCTGCCCAGCATCTGTGCCAGCGCGACGCCGCCCGACGAAGGCGGGGCCATCGAGATGACGCGGTGGCCGCGGTAGGTGAACGTGACCGGCGCGCGCCATACGGGCGCGTAGGTGGCGAGGTCATCGTGCGTGACGATCCCGCCGTTCGCCTCCATGGACGCCACGAGGAGGTCGGCGGTGCGCCCGCGGTAGAATCCGTCGCGCCCCCCGTCGCGGATGCGCGTGAGCGTCGCCGCTAGGTCAGCCTGCTGGAAGCGGTCGCCCTCGGCCCACCGCGTGCCGTCTGCCTTCGTGAAGTAGGCCGTCGCCGCCGAGTCCGGCGCAAAATCGTCGCGGAAGAAGTTGAACCGCCGCGCCTGCCGCACGCTGAGCGCGAACCCGTCTCGCGCGAGGTCGATGGCGGGCTGCACGACCGTTGCGAGTGGGAGCACGCCGTGGCGCTCGTGCAGGGCGAGCAGCCCCGCCACGCTGCCCGGCACGCCGACGGCGAGGTGCCCGACCTTGCTGCGCGCGCTGACGTATTCCCCTGCTTCGTCGAGATACATGTCGCGCGTGGCCGCACTGGGCGCGACTTCCCGGAAGTCGAGCGACGAGACGCCGCCTTCCGGATCGCGCAGCACCGCGAAGCCGCCTCCGCCGAGGTTGCCCGCCCGGGGCAGTACGACCGCCAGCGCGAAGCCCGTCGCCACGGCGGCATCGGCGGCGCTTCCGCCCTGCCGGAGCATCGCTGCGCCTGCCTCGGTCGCCAGCGGGTGGCCGCTTACGACCATGCCACCTTCCGCCGATACGTGAACCGGTCCCTCGGCAGACTGCGCCACGCAAGCAGTGCCGAGGAGCAAACAGAGTAGTCCAGCGAAGGCACGGCCGCACGCGCGCCACGGCGTTGCGGGTGAAATCGGAGACGGACTGAGCATCTGGCGCAGGGTCAATGTGAACCTTGATGTCGAGAAAGCTACCAATCGCTCCATCAACCGGCTTTTTTTGCCATGCCGTTCGCGTAAAGCTTGACGATAGCGGAGGTTGTCCACTAGCTTATCCACACCACCACAGGCGGCCCAGCCACCGGGCCTGCTCTCACACCTACCTGCCCCTACTCGCATGAACAACATCGATCGCATGGTTCGGACCATGCTCATCGGAGCCGGTGTTCTCGGCGTTGGCGTCTTCCTGCTCTTCCAGTTCTAGGACGCCGCCCCCTCCCCGTTTGACGAGCGCCCTTCGGTCCTGCCGGAGGGCGTTTCTATTTCTACGCCGTTCTATTTCTACGCCGTGGCCGGTGCCGGGAGAATGAGCATGGCGTCGCCGTAGCTGTAGAACCGATACCGCTCGGCGATGGCATGGCGGTAAGCGTGCAGCACCGCCTCCCGTCCGGCGAGCGTGGCGACGAGCACGAGCAGCGACGACTTGGGGAGGTGGAAGTTGGTCACCAGGCCGTCCACGACGCGGAAGCGGTAGCCGGGCGTGATGGTCAGGTCCGTTGACCGTGTGCCGGGGACCAGCCGCCCATCGTCGCTGATGGCAGACTCAAGCGCGCGGGTGCTAGTGGTCCCCACGGCGATGACGCGCCCGCCTGCTGCCCGCGCCTCGTCGATCCGGGCGGCCTCCGCTTCGGTGAGCGTAAACCGCTCCTCTGCGACCCGATGGGCGCGCAGGTCCTCTACGCGCACGGGCTCGAAGGTGCCGTAGCCGACGTGGTGGGTGAGCCGGGCGACGTGGACGCCGCGCTCGCGGCAGGCGTCGAGGACAGCGTCGGTGAAGTGCAGCCCGGCCGTTGGGGCGGCGACGGAGCCACGATGCTCCGCGTAGACGGTCTGGTAGCGCTCGCGGTCGGCAGCCTGCGGCTCGTCGCGGCGGATGTAGGGCGGGAGCGGCATCCGCCCCACCGCGTCGATGGCGTCGTCAAGCGTCGCGTGCGGGGTCGTGAAGCGGACGAGGCGGCGGCCTTCGGGCAGAACGTCCTCGACGGTCGCGGTGAGATCGGGCGTTTCGGCGTCGCCGAACGACACCGTATCGCCGGGTCGCAGCTTCTTGGCGGGGCGCGCGAGCGCCGTCCACGTGCCGTCGCCCTGCGCGTCGATCAGGAAGATCTCGGCTTTGCCGCCGGTCGCGCGGCGCCCGAGCAGGCGCGCTGGGAACACGCGCGTGTCGTTGAGCACGAGCACATCGCCCGCGCGCAGAAACCCAGGCAGCGCGTCGAAGCGCGCGTCGGTGAGTCTGGGAGGTGCCGGGTCCGTCTCCCCTTGGAGGACGAGCAGGCGGCTCTGGTCCCGTACGGCGGCAGGCTGCTGCGCGATGAGGTCGGCGGGGAGGTCGAAGTCGTAGTCAGCGAGCGCGTACACGAGCGGGGACAGTGGTGGACGAGGTGGGTGGCGCAACCGGGCGGGCTCGCAGGTACAGTAGCCAGGCGAGGTAGGCTCCCAGCGTCGGCGAGGGCTCGGCGGTCTGGCGCCGCACGACGGCCTCGCGCTCGGCCGCCTGTGCCGCGCGCTTCGCTTCGACGCGGCGGATCTCGGACTCGGCCTCAGCGCGCTCGCGCTCGACGACACGCGCCAGGCGATGCTGCTCGGACGGCGGGAGCCCTCGGGGGACGCGGTTGGCATAGCGCTGCGCCAGGACCTGCCGCCACTGCCGGATGCGTACCTGGGATTCGGGAGACAGCCGGGTGATCCGCGCGACAGCCTCGGGCGTCGCCATCGCCGCATCACGTACGCCCGCAGCCTTGAGCCGCACCACCGCCCGGTGCCCGACGCCCTCCACCGTGTCGAGTTCGCCGACGAAGTGCTGGCGGAGGGCGCGGTGAAGCGCCTCCCGCTGCAGTTCCTCCAGGCGGGCGGCGATGCGTGCCTCCCGGTCATCGAGATCGGCTGATAGGCGTTCTCGGAGGAGTCTGGCTTGCTGGTCGAGGTCCCGGATCCAGCGGTCCAGCGCGGCGCGCTCCCGGGCCAGCCGCCTCGTGCGACGCACCTCGGGACGCTGCTGCCAGGCGTACAAGGCCGCCCCGCCCCACGCAACGCACAGCAGGACGCCCGCGAGCAGCCACCCGGCCACCGACAGCCCGAGGGCGAGCCCCAGGACGGTCATGGCAGCGGCGAGGCCCAACGTCGCTGGGACGAACGCGCGCTCCACCCACGATCGTCGTCGCATGCTGCGCCCAGCCTCGCCGAATCGCGGGCGACGGACACGCTGCGTCGCGGGCTGACTGCCCCCAGAACGAACTTGGTCGAGCGTCGGCGTCTGCGACGGGGCGCGGTAGCTGGCGTCTTTCAGCGCACCGGCGAGCGTGGTGACCTCGGGGTTGGAACTCGCCTCCAGCTCGGCAAACAGCGGCGACGCCTCGGGCTCAACGAAGTCCTCCGCGACGAACAGGGCGTTCTCGCCGGTGCCGTAGCGCGTCCAGCGTGTCGGGTCATCGAGGAGCGCCGCGAGCGCGGTCGCCACGACGAGCCCTGCGAAGCGATCCACGGCCGCCCCGGTGTCGTCCTGCGTCCGGTCGGGGTGCTGGTAGTTGCGGTGCCCGACCTCGGAGGCTGGCCGCATGCGTGTGCCTGCGACCGCCATCGCGTCGTAGTCAACCAGCGTGAGCCGGGGCCGCGCGTGTTCGTCTTCCGCGACGAGCACGTTGCCGTGCTGGAGATCGCCGTGGGTGATCCCGGCTGCGTCGAGGTCCGCTAGCAGGCGAGACCACGCCTCGGCGAGGGCGCGCACGCGCTCTGCATCGCCGTGATGCGTGTCGAGAAACTGGTCGAGCGGAACGCCGTCGGCCCAGTCCATCACAAGGATGGGGACGGCCTCGCCCTCCACGACTACCCCCTTCGACTGCCACTCGAACCCTACAAAACAGTCCAGTTTCGACGCCTCTAGCGCTTGTCGAAGGGTCCGGTAGCGCGCCTCGCGGTGCGGATCGTCTGTCGTGAAGCAGCGCACGGCGCGCGATCCGGCGTCCGTCTCGACGCGGAAGACGGCGGCGAAGGCCCCGGTGATCGCCTGCGGCAGCCCGAGCGCGTTCGTGGCAACTGTCCCACGCGCGAGGCGCGGGTCGGCGAAGGCGAGGTCCGGCCACTGGAGCGCGGCCTGGTAGGCGCTGAGCGACGGCATCGGCATGGCGCTATGGGCTTCCCTCAGCCAGGACATCGCCGCCAAGGACCACGCGGACGAGCGCCGCGTCGTCGTTCGTCATTCCGCTCGCATGCGCCTCGTCGATCAAGGCCGCTCCGGCGTCGTGTTCGCGTGCGGCACGCATCTGGGCTTCGGGATGAGCGAGCAGCCAGGCGGCCAGCGCGTCAGTTGCGATGAGGAAGACGTCGCCAGGCTTCCAGGCCCCCGGATGCGTTTTCCCAGACACTGGTACGCCCTCTAGGCTCGACACCAGATCGGGCCGCGTCGTGAACGCGTCGGCCTCGGTGAGTGGCCACGACGTCAGCAGCCGGTCTTCGCGCAGGTGAAAGAGCACCACGTCCCCGACGGCATCCGCGCTGTACGTACCGCCGCGCGCCACCTGCAGCGCGAGCACCGCCGCGTGCGCCCCCTGCTCGGTCTTCTGCGCCACGTACCACGGTGCCTCCGACGCACGCGCATCGAGTTCCTGGCGAAGCCGGGCCCGGGCATCAAGCACCCGACGCTCGAACTCGCTCGTTTCGCCCTCGGCTTTGCGCTTCCCCGTCGCTTTGGAAACCATCGCCTGGGTGAGGTGCTGGGCCCACGCCTGCGCGTAGGCTGACTCGGTCGCCCCGTCGGCGACGGCCACGTGGAGACGCTCGCCTCTGCTGCGCCATGCGATGGCATCCTCGCACTCGGCGATGGTGTGGCCGCGCTTGGGCACGACCCACGTCGTCACGGTTGCCCAGGCTAGCGCGTCGGATGGGGACCCTGTACTCATGGTGCTATGGTCATCGTAGCGTGCTCGGCCGCGTGCCGATTTCGAGGAAGCGCACGAGCGCGCTGGGGTCGGCGTTGAACACGAAGCCGCGCGTGTCGAGGGTGACGCGGACGCCCTCGGCCTCGGCTGCGGCGCGCATGCCGAACGGGAGCGTGCTCGACATCTGGAAGAGCGTCCGGGCGAACTCGTCGGGCAGCCCGGCCATCTCGTCAGGGAAGGCGACGGCGGGCTCGGTGGAGTCGGAGAGGTGGACGTTCAGGAGGAGCGCCTCACCGTCGTCGGAACCATAGGCTCGGAGCTGCTGAGCGTAGCGGAGTGGGTCGCCGTCGGTGGCCTCCCCGTCTGTGATGTTGAGCACGACGGGCGGGTAGCTGCGCGGGTGCTCGTCGATCCAGTCGCGCACGAGCTGCGCCGCGTAGTCGAGCGCCTGGCACATCGGCGTGCCGTTCTTCGCGTGCGGGTCGAACCATACGGGCGTCTGCACGACGCGCTCGACGGTCCCCCCCTGCCCGTCCGGGATCGACTGCGTGCGGGGCTCCAGGCGCAGCGGCCGGTCAGCCAGCGCCGAGATCGGCACGAGTGGATAGCCGTTCGTCGAGCCCTGTGCATCGCGCCCCGAGCGGATGAGCGGCTCGACGCGCTCCCCGTAGCCTACGACGGCGAGGTGGAAGTAGTCGCGCACGCCGTCCTCCTTCGCGCAGCGCAGGACGAGGTCCTGGATGAGCC